>JAJFBI010000027.1 GCA_020697385.1 Microvirga sp.
CTTCCCGATGTTCCGCGCCAATGCCCAATACGAGGGGCTCTACCTGCTCGGCACCTCGATCGCGCGGCCGCTCATCGCCAAGAAGCAGATCGAGATCGCCGAGAAGGTGGGCGCGGATGCGGTCGCGCACGGAGCCACCGGCAAGGGCAACGACCAGGTCCGCTTCGAGCTCAGCTACTACGCGCTGAAGCCGGACGTCACCGTCATCGCGCCCTGGCGCGAGTGGGATCTGACCTCGCGCACGAAGCTGCTCGAGTTCGCCGAAGCGCACCAGATCCCGATCGCCAAGGACAAGCGCGGCGACGCGCCGTTCTCGGTCGACGCCAACCTCCTGCACGCCTCCTCGGAAGGCAAGGTGCTGGAGGATCCGGCCCAGGAAGTGCCGGATTACGTCTACTCGCGCACGCTCGATCCCGAAGAAGCGCCGGATACGCCGACCTATGTCAGCATCGACTTCGAGAAGGGCGACCCGGTCGCCATCGACGGCGAGAGATTGTCGCCGGCGACGCTGCTCACGCGCCTCAACGAGCTCGGCCGCGCCAACGGCATCGGCCGCCTCGACCTCGTCGAGAACCGGTTCGTCGGCATGAAGAGCCGCGGCATGTACGAGACCCCGGGCGGCACGATCCTGCATCTCGCCCATCGCGGCATCGAGTCGATCACCCTCGACCGGGGCGCGGCGCACCTCAAGGACGAGCTCATGCCGAAATATGCCGAGCTCATCTATAACGGCTTCTGGTTCGCGCCGGAGCGCGAGATGCTCCAGGCCATGATCGACAAGAGCCAGGAATTCGTCACCGGCGAAGTGACCCTGAAGCTCTACAAGGGCGGCGTCCACCTCATCGGCCGCCAGAGCCCCTACACCCTCTACGACCAGGATCTCGTGACCTTCGAGGAAGGCGCCGTCGCCTACGACCACCGCGACGCCGCCGGCTTCATCAAGCTCAACGCGCTCCGGTTGCGTACGCTGGCCCAGCGCAAGAAGAAGCTGGGGCTGTAAGAAAAAATCACCGCGTCATGGCCGGGCTCGTCCCGGCCATTTTCATGTGTGTTGCATGTTTCTTGACAGATTCGTTAGGAGCATTCCGCCTAGCGGTGCGGATGGTACTCTAGAGTGTCAGTTTCATCACTCAGCGGCACATTCATCACGCACACGACGCCGGCAGGCTCGTAGGTCAGGCGGACGTCGCCGCCCACGTCGGTGGCGAGGCTGCGCTCGATCAGGCGCGTGCCGAAACCTCTTCGCGTCGGCACTGAAACCCGCGGGCCGTCCCGCTCCTGCCAGCGCAGCTCCAGATGCGGGCTGTCACCGGACGTGACCGTCCAGGTGATGAACACGCATCCCGACGAGACGGAGAGCGCGCCGTATTTGGCGGCGTTCGTCGCCAGCTCGTGGATCGCCATGGCGATGGCGAGCGCCGTTCTCGGGATCAGGCGAAGGCGCGGTCCGTCGATCTCGAAGTGCTTCGTCTTCTGCCGCAGATAGGGCTCGACCACCTCGTTGATGATCTCGCGAAGCTCCGCGCCCTCCCAGTTCTCGCGGGTGAGCACGTCATGGGCGCGGGCCAGGGCGAAGAGGCGGTCCTCGAAGGCCTGGACCTTGGGACGGTTCTCCTCGCTCATCTGCTTCAGGCTCTGCGACGCCATGGACTGGACGATGGTGAGGGTGTTCTTCACCCGATGGTTCAGCTCGTTGATGAGAAGCTCGCGGTGCTCCTCGACCTGCTTGCGGTCGGTGATGTCGAGCACGGAGCCCACATAGCCCAGGTACGTGCCGTCTTCGGAGAAGCGCGGCGCCGCGGCATCGATGGCCCACCGATAGGTGCCGTCGGCCCGACGGAGCCGGTACTCCACCCGGAAGGGCTCCTGGCTGGCATTGGCGGTCCGGAACGTCTCGCCCGACCAGCCGCTGTCGTCCGGGTGGACGGCATCGAGCCAGCCGAACCCTAAGCCGGTTTCCGGCGTCTGGCCGGTGAACTCGTACCAGGAGCGGGACAAGTAGGTGCAGGTGCCATCCGCTTCCGTCACCCAGACCATCACCGGAGCGTTGTCGGCGAGATTGCGGAAACGGGCTTCGCTCTCACGCAGGCTGTCTTCGGCCTGCACGCGCTCGGTGACGTCGTAGCCTTCGGCGAAGATGCCGCTGACCTGCCCCTCGCTGTCGGTGACGGGCTGGTACACGAGGTCGACGAAGCGCTCCTCGACGGGGCTGCCCGGCTGCCGTTGAAGCCCGACACGAAGATTCCGCCCGACAAAGGGCTTTCCGCTCGTGTAGACCATGTCGAGCAGCTCGAGAAACCCCTGGCCCTCGATTTCGGGCAAGGCTTCGCGCACGGTCTTGCCGGTGATGTCGCGCCGATGGCCCACAAGCTGAAGGTAGGCATCGTTCACCAGCTCGAACCTGTGCTCCCGCCCGCGCAGCATCGCCATGAAGCCCGGGGCCTGCTTGAAGAGCTCGCGAAGGCGGTCCTGCTCTTCCCTCAGGGCCACGCGCAGCTTGACCTCCTGCGTGGTCTCCGTGCAGGCGCAGAACATGCCGGCGATCCCACCCGTCTCATCGCGGACAGGCGAGTAGGAGAACGTGTACCAGGTGTCTTCCGGGTAGCCGTTGCGCTCCATCACGAGGTGCATGTCCTCATGATAGGTCGCCTCTCCGGCGAGCGCCTTGGTGACCAGCGGCTCGATGTCGGTCCAGATGTCCGACCAGACCTCGCGGAACGGGAGGCCGAGGGCATGCGGGTGCTTGGCGCCGAAGATCGGCACATAGCCGTCGTTGTAGAGAAAGGCGAGCTGCGGCCCCCAGGCGACGAACATGGGGAACTTGGAGGTGAGCATCAGGCTCACGACCGTCCGCAGGCTCTGCGGCCAGTGCTCGATCGGGCCGAGGGGCGACGAGGACCAGTCATGGGCGCGCATGAGCGCACCCATCTCACCGCCGTCGCTCAGGAAGCTTGAACCGGAGGGCAGCTTATCGTGCATCGAGCCGATGCCTCCCCGCAGGGGGCTGGCGAGTGGGATGTCCGGTGTCATCCCGCCTGCGACAGGAGTTGGCCTGCCTTGCGGCTGCCGCGAGACCGTCAAGCCCGAGCATGCGAGGAGCGTTCGATAATGTTCGTGCAGACATGCTGAGCTTTGGAAATGGCGGGGGCTTTCAGCCATTTAGGACTGCGCCGAATGACTTCAATCATTGTGTAGAGCATATCGCGGCAGCAAGCGATGGCGTTCTGTCGCGGGGGAAAGCGCAAAAAGGGATAAGGCACCTGGCTCCGGATACCCACCCCGTCATCCCCGGGCTTGTCCCGGGGATCCACGTCTTTGCACCGCTGTGGTTCCTAAGACGTGGATGGCCAGGACAAGCCCGGCCATGACGATAAGGGGAGACACACCTTCACTGTCATTCCGGGGCCGCGCAGCGGAGCCCGGAATCCATAAACACGACGTCTCAAGAAGAAATGGACAGCGCTATGCTCTTTTCTGCACCGCCAGCGGTTATGGATTCCGGGCTCTCGCTCACGCTCGCCCCGGAATGGCAACCGAGTATATGTTCCTATTTTGTTCTTGACAATCGTCCTAAGCTCAGCTATATCGTTGTGCATCCTTTGCCGTCGAGGGGCACGCTCGCGCGGCGTCGCAGAGGCGGGGTAAGGAGCGGTCCCGCCGCAGGCCTCGCAAACCTGTGCTCGCGGGTGGCCGATCGTGGCTTTGCTCCAGGTCCGCTGAAACAAACCGCGCGTGATGAGCAGCTTGGCTCTCACTTACCACCACAGCCATCGAGCCCGGCCCGCCCACTGCGCCTCCCTCGCTTGACCTGACGGCTTGAGGCTTCGCAGCCTCAGGCCCGAAGGCGCTGGCTGTTTGACCCGCAGAAGACAAGCTGCCCTATTGCCGCCGCTCTCTTATCATTATATTGCAGCGCATCAGATTTCGCCCGGTATGAGCCAGGGGCGCGGCCACGCTTGCCGCGAGCCGGGCTGCTTTGCTTTGAAAGACCCCTTATGAAACTACGCAATATCGCCATCATCGCCCACGTCGACCACGGCAAGACCACCCTCGTCGACAAGCTCCTCCAGCAATCGGGCAGCTTCCGTGAGAACCAGCGCGTGGAAGAGCGCGCCATGGACTCGAACGACCTCGAGAAAGAGCGTGGCATCACGATTCTCGCCAAGGCGACCTCGGTCGTCTGGAAGGACACCCGCATCAACATCGTCGACACCCCCGGCCACGCCGATTTCGGCGGCGAGGTGGAGCGCATCCTGAGCATGGTGGATGGCGCCATCGTGCTGGTGGACGCGGCCGAAGGCCCGATGCCGCAGACCAAGTTCGTGGTCTCCAAGGCCCTCAAGATCGGCCTTAAGCCCATCGTCGCCATCAACAAGATCGACCGTCCCGATGCCCGCCACGTCGAGGTGGTCAACGAGGTGTTCGACCTGTTCGCCGCGCTCGACGCCACGGACGAGCAGCTCGACTTCCCGATCCTCTACGGATCGGGCCGCAACGGCTGGATGGCGAAAGCCCCCGAGGGCCCGAGCGACCAAGGTCTGGCTCCGCTCTTCGACCTCGTGCTTGAGCACGTGCCCCCGGCCAAGACCGAGGAAGGCCCGTTCCGCATGCTCGGCACCCTGCTCGAAGCCAATCCCTTCCTGGGCCGCATCGTCACGGGCCGCATCTCCTCCGGCACCGTGAAGCCGAACCAGTCGATCAAGGTGCTCGACCGCGAGGGCAAGGTGGTCGAGACCGGCCGCGTGTCCAAGATCCTGGCCTTCCGCGGCCTTGAGCGCCAGCCGATCGAGATCGGTGAGGCGGGCGATATCGTGTCCATCGCGGGTCTGGTCAAGGGCTCGGTGGCCGACACCTTCTCGGCTCTTGAGAACGACATTCCGATCCAGGCTCAGCCGATTGATCCGCCGACCGTGACCATGTCGTTCATCGTGAACGACTCGCCGCTCGCCGGCACCGAGGGCGACAAGGTCACCAGCCGCATGATCCGCGACCGCCTGTTCAAGGAAGCGGAAGGCAACGTGACCCTCAAGATCGAGGAGGCCACCGACAAGGACTCGTTCTTCGTCTCCGGCCGCGGCGAATTGCAGCTCGCGATCCTGATCGAAACCATGCGCCGCGAGGGCTTCGAGCTCGCCGTGTCGCGTCCCCGCGTCGTCTTCGAGAAAGACGAGGCCGGCAACCTCCTCGAGCCCATCGAGGAAGTGGTCATCGACGTGGACGAGGAGCATTCCGGCGTCGTCGTGCAGAAGATGTCCGAGCGCCGCGCCGACATGGTCGAGATGCGCCCCTCCGGCGGCAACCGCCAGCGCCTCGTGTTCTACGCTCCCACCCGCGGCCTCATCGGCTACCAGGGCGAGCTGATGACCGACACCCGCGGCACCGCGATCATGAACCGCCTGTTCCACGCCTACGAGCCCTATCGCGGCGAGATCGCGGGACGTCGCAACGGCGTGCTGATCTCGAACGACAACGGCGAGGCCGTGGCCTACGCCCTGTGGAACCTCGAGGATCGCGGCCCGATGATGATCGAGCCCGGCTGGAAGGTCTACCAGGGCATGATCATCGGCGAGCACAACCGCGAGAACGACCTCGAGGTGAACGTGCTGAAGGGCAAGAAGCTCACCAACATCCGCACGACCTCCAAGGACGAAGCGGTGCGCCTGACCCCGCCGATCCGCATGACGCTGGAGAAGTCGCTGGCCTGGATCCAGGACGACGAGCTCGTCGAGGTGACGCCGAAGTCGATCCGCATCCGCAAGGCGATCCTCGACCCGAACGATCGCAAGCGCGCCGAGCGCTCGAAGGAAGCCCTGAGCGCTTAAATGAGCGACTTTAGGAAACAATCGAAAGGCCGCTCCAAGGAGCGGCCTTTTTCATGAGCGGAGATCGGGAGGGAGCATGCTGACGATTCACGGATACGCAGGGTCCATCAATGTCCGGAAGGTGCTCTGGACCTGCACGGAGCTTGGCCTCCTGTTCGAGCGCATCGACTGGGGCGGCGGGACGCGGCCTGTCACGGACCCCGAGTTTCTGAAGCTCAATCCCGTGGGCATGATCCCCGTGCTGGAGGATGCAGGCCAGCTCTTCTGGGAATCGAACAGCATCGTCCGCTATCTGGCGGCACGGGAAGGCCGTGATGACCTGCTGCCTTTTGATCCCGCCAGACGGGCGCAGGTCGAGAAGTGGATGGACTGGCAGGTCTCCGACTTCAACAACACCTGGCGCTATGTCTTCCAGGCGACGGTGCGCAGGAACCCGAACTTCCAGGATGAAAATCAGATCGCTGAGTCCTGGGGCAAGTTCTGCTCCGCCGTCCAGGTGCTGGACCGGGAACTCGCCCGCACCGGCGCCTATATCGCCGGGCCGGCCTTCACCTGCGCCGACATCGTCATCGGCCTCTCGGTCCACCGCTGGAAGAGCATTCCGCTTGAGCGGCCGGATCTGCGCGAGGTCGAGCGCTACTACGATCGCCTCTGCGAGCGGGAAGGCTTTCGGGTCTATGGAAGGGACGGAGGATTGTAGAGAGGAGCCGTGTGGCTCCCCCTTAATGATGACGGACTTGAGTTCAGCCTTCGGCCTTGTCGCTCTGTCCCTTCTTGGCGCCCTCGCCCATCGGGTTCGTTGAATCCTCACCCGAGGCTTCAGGGTTCTCGCGGCCCTGCGGGGTCAGGCGCGGAGCGCTGATATCCTCGTCGGTCGCTTGATTGGACTTGGTGTCGGGCTTTGCCATCGCTGCTTGTTCCTTATGAACTGGTCGAGTCGGTCGCGTCCTGGTCGCCCGCATCCGGCAGGGCGCCGGTGCCGGGGGTTGAATCCGGATTGGTCAGCGACGGCTTGCTGTGCGGGCCTGCCGCTGGCTGGTTGCCACCGGGCTGCTTTTCGGACGAAGCCTGCTGATTGCCCTGATGATCGAGCCGCTTGGACTCGACGTCCTGCTTCGTGTCTTCGGTGTGATTACCGTAACCTGCATTGCCCATGACGCTCTCCTGTCAGCCCTGTTCTTTGCCGTTGACGGCGGTTGCCCGCTCGATGGCCTCGGCGGTGGCGTCCTTGTCGTCCGGCGACAGGGTGGCGTCGCTCAGGTGCTTGGTGGCCTCAGGAGTTTCAGCAGCCGTGAGTTCGTCATGCCCGTCATGTCCGGCCTTGCTCGTCTGACCGGTCTGGCCCTGGCGATAGGCATAGGCCTCGCCGCCGGGCTGGCTCCACACGCGCCTCAAGGTGGCGTTACCTTCGACGCCGCCGTCCCGGTTGGGATCGACAGGGCTGTCAATTCCGCCGCGCTGCTCGTTGCGGATCTGATCCGCGTCTTGGTCCTTTAACGAATGGGGAGGTTTCTGTTCCGCCATGATGAACTCCTTGAAACATCGTTTGAATTCGTATGTCGCAAGGAGAACCCGAGGGATCAGGGGAAGTTCTGGCCAAGCTTGGGGCCTGCGCCGACAAAAAGGGCGGCCTCTCGGCCGCCCTCGGATCGTGAAATATTGAAGAGCTCAGAGCCCTTCGAAGAGCGCGCTCGAGATGTAGCGCTCGGCGAAGGAGCACGCGACCGTGACGATGCGCTTGCCCTTGAACTCGGGCCGTGAGGCCACTTCGAGGGCTGCCGCCACATTGGCGCCCGTCGAAATGCCGCCGGGAATACCTTCGAGCTTGGAGAGCTTGCGCGCCATGTCGAAGGCGGTCTGGTTGCCCACCGTGACCACCTCGTCGATCACGGAGCGGTCGAGCACGTCCGGCACGAAGCCTGCGCCGATGCCCTGGATCTTGTGCGGACCCGGCTGACCGCCGGACAGCACCGGCGAATCCTCCGGCTCTACGGCGATTACCCTCAAGGAAGGCAGGCGCGGCTTGATCACTTGGCCGACGCCCGTGATGGTGCCGCCGGTGCCCACCGCCGACACAAAGGCGTCGAGCTGGCCTCCTGTGTCGTTCCAGATCTCCTCGGCGGTCGTCTTGCGGTGGATCTCCGGATTGGCCGGGTTCTTGAACTGCTGCGGGATGACCGAACCCGGAATTTCGCGCAGCAACTCCTCGGCACGGGCGATAGCGCCTTTCATGCCCTGAGGACCGGGGGTGAGTTCGAGTTCGGCGCCGAGGAAGGCCAGCATCTTGCGCCGCTCAAGCGACATGGTCTCGGGCATCACCAGGATGAGGCGATAGCCGCGCGCTGCCGCCACGAAAGCGAGCGCAATGCCGGTGTTGCCCGAGGTCGGCTCGATCAGGGTAGCGCCGGGCTTGATGTGACCGGCCGCCTCCATGGACTCGATCATGTTGACGCCGATGCGGTCCTTCACGCTCGAAAGCGGGTTGAAGAACTCGAGCTTGAGGAGGATTTCGGCATCGACGCCATGCTCCTGCGGCAGCCTGTTCAAGCGCACGAGCGGGGTATTGCCGATGGTTTCCGTAATCGAGCCGTAGATGCGGCCGCGCCCGGGCTTCATGCCGGCGCCGGATGCATTGAGGGTGTCAGCCATGAGATCCTCCTTCAGACAGGAGGAACCTTATCTTTTTCCGCAGCAGGTGTCGATATTTGGAATATTTCACATATCAAATCGTGAAATCAACTGCTGAGGCCGATTCAACAGCCGATTCCGCCTGGGCTTTCCGGCACAGGTCCTCGACCGTCACTTGGTCGAGCTCGCTCAGGAAAGCCTCGGTGCCGCGTTGAACCAGGGGGCTGACCACCGCCTCGGCCAGGCGGGATTCGGGGATGGGCGACGCGCCGTCCTCCTCAAGAGCCGCCATGGCAATGCGCACGATGTCGCCCGCCGTGATCCGCCGCCGCTCACGGGCGAGTTCGTAGCCGCCCCGCGGCCCGCGCACGCCCTTGAGGATGCCCTGGCGCACAAGAGCCTGCAGGACCGGCTCCAGATAGCGCGGCGGCAGGTTGTGCCGGGCGGCCAGCGCCTTGGCGGAGACCGGCATGGGCCGGGCGTGGAGCGCGATGTCGGTCACGGCAGCGATGGCGAGAAGCGAGCGGCGTGAGAGAAAGTTCATGGCGATGCTTCCCTAGCCCAATCCCGTGGAGCCGAAGCCGCCGGCGGCGCGAGGCGTCTCGTCGACCTGCTCCACCTCCAACGGCTCCACCTGGATGACAGGCGCGACGATCACTTGAGCAATCCGCATGCCGCGCGTGATGGTGAAGGGTTCAGATCCCATATTGACGAGCAGCACCTGCACCTCACCCCGGTAATCCGCATCGATGGTGCCCGGTGCATTCAGCACCGTGACGCCGTGCTTGAACGCCAGTCCCGAGCGAGGCCGCACCTGCGCCTCGAAGCCAGGGTCGAGTTGCAGCACAAGGCCCGTGGGGACGAGCGCACGCTGCATCGGCTGCAGGACAATCGGCGCATCAGCAGGATTGGCCGCGATGAGATCCATGCCCGCCGCACCGGCGGTTTCATAGCGAGGGAGCGGCAGATCGGCCGCGTGGGCAAGACGCTGGATGCGCAAGCGACGGCTCATGGCTTACTGCCTCCCACCATCGCGACCAGGCGCTCGATGAGTTTTTTCGCCACATCAGTTTTCGACAGGGTCGGCCAGGTTTCCACATCGGAGCCTGTGACGAGATGCACACTGTTGCTGTCGCCGCCCATCACGCCCGTTGCTGTCGAGACATCGTTGGCGACGATGAGATCGCAGCCCTTCCTCGCAAGCTTCTGCTTGGCGTGCTCGATCACGTTCTCGGTCTCGGCCGCGAAGCCCACCATGAGCGGCGGGCGGTCCTCCGTGCGGCGCGCGATGGTGGCGAGGATGTCCGGGTTCTCGGTGAGCGACAGGTTCGGCAGGGCGCCGTCCTTCTTCTTGATCTTCTGCTCGCCCGCATTGTCGACGCGCCAGTCGGCCACGGCGGCGGCGAAGATGCCGATATCGGCTGGCAGCGCCTGCTCCACGGCCTCCAGCATCTCGCGGGCGCTCTCCACATGCACGACCGTCACGCCTGCAGGATCCGGCACGGTCACGGGGCCGGCGATCAGGGTGACGCGCGCACCGGCCTCTGCCGCGGCTTTCGCAATGGCATGACCCTGCTTGCCGGAGGAGCGGTTGGCGATGTAGCGCACCGGATCGATAGGCTCATGGGTCGGGCCGGAAGTGACGATCACGTGCTTGCCGGCAAGAGGCCCCGAGGGCGCGAGCAGCCGCTCGACGGCGGCGGCAATCTCAAGCGGCTCGGCCATGCGGCCGGGGCCGAATTCGGCCTCCGCCATGGCGCCCTCGTTGGGTCCGACAACGTGAACGCCATCAGCTTGCAACGTCTTCAGATTGCGTTGTGTCGCCGGGTGCAGCCACATGCGCACGTTCATGGCAGGCGCAATCAGGATCGGCAGGGTGGTGGCGAGCAGCACCGTGGAGGCAAGATCGTCCGCATGCCCTCCCGCCATCTTCGCCATGAGATTGGCGGTGGCAGGCGCCACGATGATGAGGTCCGCATCGCGGGCGAGCTTGATATGCCCGATATCGGCCTCGTCCTCACGGTCGAAGAGATCCGTATGCGAGCGTTGTCCCGTCAAGGCGGAAGCGGCGAGCGGCGTGATGAAGGCTTGAGCCCCATTGGTGAGAATGCAGCGCACGGAGGCGCCGCGTTCACGCAGGCGGCGGATGAGGTCGAGGGACTTGTAGGCCGCGATGCCGCCGCCGATGACGAGGAGGATGCGTTTGCCTGTAAGCGCCGTCATGCGAAGCCTCTGAACAGCATGATCATCAGCGAGGCGGCAATAATCCACAAGGCTGCCACGCCCCAGCGGTTGCCGCGCGCCTCGGCACGGCCGATGGCCGCGACACTGTCCTGGTTCAGCGCCACGCCCCGTGCGGTCACATCCTCAAGCTGGTTGAGCACCCGTTCGGCGCGCAAAGCCAGCTCCGGCAGGTCGCCGATGACGCCGGCCAGCGTCCACAGGCCACGCCCCGCCTGCTCGGCGCGTCCGAGGGGTCCGAGATTGCGTTCGATCCAGTCGCGCACCACGGGCTCGGAGGTGGTCCACATGTCGAGCTTCGGATCGAGGTTGCGGGCGACGCCTTCCACCACCACCATGGTCTTCTGCAGCATGACGAGTTCGATGCGCGTTGCCATGTCGAACAGCGCCGTAATCTCAAAGAGAAGCGTCAAGAGCTTCGCCATGGAGATCTCGTCGGCCCGCCGGTCGTGGATCGGCTCGCCGATGGCCCGGATGGCCTGGGCGAAATCCTCCACGGAATGGTGCGGCGGCACATAACCGGCCTCGAAATGCACCTGCGCCACACGCAGGTAATCGCGGCGGATGAAGCCGAGAAGAATTTCGGCCAGGAAGCGCCGTTCCTTCATGCCGAGCCGGCCCATGATGCCAAAATCGACGGCAACGAGGCGCCCTTCCGCATCGATGAACAGATTGCCGGGATGCATGTCAGCATGAAAATAGCCGTCGCGGATGGCATGGCGCAGGAAAGACTGGATCACCGTGCGCCCAAGCGCCACCCGGTCGAAGCCGGCCGCTTCGATTCCGGCCAGATCGTTGAGGCGAATGCCCTCGATCCAAGTGGTGGTGAGCACGTCGCGTGCGGTGAGATCCCATTCAGGCTTCGGCACCCGGAAATCGGGGTCGTCCTTGGTGTTCTCCGCAAGCTCCGAAACAGCCGCTGCCTCCAGACGCAGATCCATCTCGACGGAGACGGAGCGGGCCAGCGCCTCGACGATCTCCAGCGGCTTGAGGCGCTTGGCATCGGGCACCATGCGCTCGAACAGGCGGGCAGCGGCGCGCATGGCCTGCAGGTCGCGAGCGAAGCCCTCGCGCACGCCGGGCCGCACCACCTTCACGGCCACCGTTTCCTCACCTTCTGCGGTACGGATGCGGGCCTTGTGGACCTGCGCGATGGAAGCGGCGGCAATCGGCTCGCTGAACTCCAGGAAGAGCACGTCGATCGGACGCCCGAGGGCGATCTCGACCATGCGCACCGCTTCCGCCCGTGGGAAGGGCGGCATGCGGTCCTGCAGGCGCTCCAGGTCGCGGGCGGCCGCAACGCCCACGATATCAGGGCGGGTGGCCAGGAACTGGCCGAACTTCACGTAAGACGGTCCGAGCCGCGTCAGCGCCTTGGACAGCCGCGTGGCGCTGTCCCCAGCCTGCGGCCGCTCGACGAGCCGCGCCATCTTTAGCCCTAAGCGGGCGGCCGGCGGCAGCGCGCTCGGATCGACGAGCGCCAATGCGCCTTCGCGCGCCAGGACGAAGCCGGCGCGCAGGTTACGGGCGAGGTGGAAGAGGCTGCCGATCACGCTTTAAATCTTCCAGCCCGAGTGGATGGCCACGACACCGGCCGTGAGCGTGCGATGGGTGACGCGCTTGAAACCCGCCTCCTCGATCATCCGCGCAAACGCTGCCGGCGGCGGGAAACGGCGGATCGACTCGACGAGATACTGGTAGGATTCCGCATCCCCCGTCACCATCTGGCCGAGCCGCGGGATGACGTTGAAGGAATAGGCATCGTAGATCTTGTCCAGCACCGGCACGTCGACCTTGGAGAATTCCAGGCACAGGAAGCGCCCGCTGGGTTTCAAGACCCGGTGCGCCTCGCTTAAAGCGCGGTCGATGCGCGGCACGTTCCGGATGCCGAACGCGATGGTGTAGGCGTCATAGGTCTTAGATTCGAGCGGCAGCTCCTCGGCATTCGCCTCGACGAAGTCGATGCGGCCCTCATAGCGGTGGCCGGCCCGCTCGGCGCCCACTTTCAGCATCTCGCCATTGATGTCGAGCACGGTCACGCGGGTCTGCGGCCCGCCCGCATCCAGGATTCGGAAAGCCACGTCCCCGGTGCCGCCGGCGACATCCAGATGGC
>JAJFBI010000468.1 GCA_020697385.1 Microvirga sp.
AAGACCCGGATCGTCACCGCGTTCTGGTTGTCCTCGGCGGTCGAGAAGACCTGGCTCTTCTTGGTGGGGATCGTGGTGTTGCGCTCGATCAGGCGGGTGAACACGCCGCCGAGCGTCTCGATGCCGAGCGACAGCGGGGTCACGTCGAGGAGCAGCACGTCCTTGACGTCGCCCTGGAGCACGCCGGCCTGAATTGCGGCCCCGATGGCGACCACCTCGTCCGGGTTGACGCCCTTGTGGGGCTCCTTGCCGAAGAACTGCTTCACGACCTCCTGGATCTTCGGCATGCGGGTCATGCCGCCGACGAGCACGACCTCGCCGATCTCGCCGGCGGAAAGGCCGGCGTCCTTGAGCGCCTTGCGGCAGGGCTCGATGGTCTTCTGCACCAAATCGTCGACCAGACTCTCGAACTTGGCGCGCGAGAGCTTCATGGTCAGGTGCTTGGGACCGGAGGCGTCCGCCGTGATGTAGGGCAGGTTGATCTCGGTCTGGCTCGCCGAGGACAGCTCGATCTTCGCCTTCTCGGCGGCCTCCTTGAGGCGCTGGAGGGCGAGCTTGTCCTTGGTGAGGTCGATGCCCTGCTCCTTCTTGAACTCCGCCGCCAGGTACTCGACGAGGCGCATGTCGAAGTCTTCGCCGCCGAGGAAGGTGTCGCCGTTCGTGGACTTCACCTCGAACACGCCGTCGCCGATCTCGAGCACGGACACGTCGAAGGTGCCGCCGCCGAGGTCATAGACCGCGATCATGCCGGTCTGCTTCTTGTCCAGGCCATAGGCCAGGGCAGCGGCAGTCGGCTCGTTGATGATGCGCAGAACCTCGAGGCCGGCGATGCGGCCGGCGTCCTTGGTGGCCTGACGCTGGGCGTCGTTGAAATAGGCCGGAACCGTGATGACGGCCTGGGTGACCGGCTGCCCGAGATAGGACTCGGCCGTCTCCTTCATCTTCTGAAGGGTGAAGGCGGAGATCTGCGAGGGCGACATCTGCTTGCCGTCGGCCTCGACCCAGGCGTCGTTATTGCCGCCCTTCACGATGTGATAGGGGACGAGACCCATGTCCTTCTTGGTCATGGGGTCGTCGAAGGTGCGGCCGATCAGGCGCTTGATGGCGAAGAAGGTGCGCGAGGGGTTCGTGACCCCCTGGCGCTTGGCCGGCTGGCCGACGAGGCGCTCGCCTTCGTCCGTGAAGGCCACGATGGACGGAGTCGTCCGGGCGCCTTCCGCGTTTTCGATGACTTTGGGCGTCGAGCCTTCCATGACTGCGACGCAGGAGTTGGTGGTGCCGAGGTCGATACCGATGACCTTACCCATGGCGGGATCCCTCACTTTCAAGCAGACCGCCGAGCCCTCAAAGCAGCTCGGCCCATGGCTTACATGTTGCTGACAAATTGCCGGGGCTGCCTCGAACCGAGCCGAGCCCCGTGCTGGCGCTGATATAAGAAGGGGTTTTCAGGGCTGCAAGACGAAGGTGAGGGGTTGTTTGCGCCATTTCGTCTGAACCGCACCCTGTTGCATTCCTGCAATATGGGCGGGAGCCTCAGGGCTGGCGTCCCTGGGTCAGGTTCAGGCGGACCGGCTGTCGGGGGCCATTTCGACGATCAGGGTGAGCGCCGCCCGCAGGACCACCTGCCCGGCCTCGTCCCGGACGCTGACGATGAAGGTTTTCTGATCGCCGTCGGGGAGGGCATCCCGCGCCAGGTCGGGCAGGGCCTTCTGAGCCTCGATCCTGGCCATGTCGACGCTCTGCAGCTCGATCCCTTCAGGATCGGAAATGAGACGGGTGCCATCGTAGGTGTCGAAAAAAAAGCGCGCCAACGGCAATCCCCCATGGTCTCGTGTGTGACAACTCAAGGAAGGGGCGATTTGTTCGAAATCCACTTGTGGAGCCTAAAAGACCTGAAATTCCAAGCTTCTGACCCGCTCTTTGCCAATGGCTGGTCAAGCGGCAGGCGCAGGCCTACCATGTCCTACACATAGCCGGTATGGCTGTGGCTGGTTGCGGGACGTCGTGCCCGTGAGAAGGAGCCCGACCATGATGGCCCAATCCCCGAACGGTCTGATGATCCGCAAGCTGGAGAGCATCTTTCCGCTCTCGGATGAGGAAAGGAACGCCCTTGCCAGCCTCCCGATGCAGGTCGTGACCTTCAGGCCCGATCAGGACATCGTGCGCATCGGCGACCGTCCGACCCAGTCCTGTATGGTGCTCCAGGGCTTCACCTGCGTCTACAAGCTCACGGCCGAGGGCAAGCGCCAGATCGTGGCCTTCCATGTGCCCGGCGACATGCCCGATCTGCAGAGCCTGCACCTGAAGGTGTTGGACAACAGTGTTGCCACGGTAAGCCCCTGCACGCTCGGCTTCATCCCGCACGAGGCCCTGCAGGGCATTTGCAACCGCCATCCCCGGATCACCGCCGCCCTGTGGCGCGAGACCCTTGTCGATGCCTCGATCTTCCGGGAATGGATGACCGGCATCGGGCGGCGCGAAGCCTATAACCGGATGGCCCATCTCCTGTGCGAGTTCCTGGTGCGCCTGACGGCGGTGGGCCTGGCGGAGGACGGAACCTTCGACCTACCCATCACCCAGACCGAGCTTGCGGATGCCATCGGGGCCAGCACGGTGCACGTCAACCGGGTCCTGCAGGAACTTCGGGCCGACGGTCTCATCCGCAGCAAGGGGACGCAGGTGAGCATCCTGGATTGGGAAGGATTGAAGGCAGCAGGCGACTTCGACCCGCTTTATCTCCACCTTCGGCAGGATGGAGATGCGTGAGTGAGGACGGGCGAACCCGCCGAAATCCAAGCCCTGCGGGCTTCAAGAAGGCGGGCTCGGTGATCCCCCGCCGATCCCCATGATCGGCAGAAGCTGATCGCGCTTGAACCGTTCCGCGCGCTCCCGTTCCTGCGCCTCGATCTGCTCGGCCGTCGGCTCGCACGCATCCTCGCATTCCTTGAACGTGACCGCGACCTTGTCGAGACCGCCACGCTCCGAAGCCTCGGGCGACGCGGGAGCGAAGGGCCGTGCCAGGAAGGCGTTCAGCAACGGCCAATGCGAAACATGGTGCCAGAGCTTCTGGATCGGTGCGCCCATGGCAGCCTCCTCTCATCCAAGAATTGCTCTTCACCGGAGGATAGCACAGGTCAGCCCAATCTCTAACTAAGGCAGCCGGGATGATCTCGCTTTGGGTGGAAGAGAACTCTACCCTTCGCTTCCATTCACGCTCCGCCCCGCCTCCCACCCCAGGATCGCCTGCTTGCGGGTGAGCCCCCAATGGTAGCCGGTGAGCGCGCCGGAGCGTCCCAGCACCCGGTGGCAGGGGACCACGAAGGAGACCGGGTTCTTGCCCACCGCCGCGCCCACGGCCCGGCAGGCGGCGGGTTTGCCGATGTGACGGGCGATGTCGGAATAGGTGGTAGCTCGGTCGCGGGGAATGCGCAGCAGGGTCTGCCAGACCCGGACTTCGAAATCGGTGCCGATGAGCACCACCCGGAGCGGCTGCTCCGCCTGCCATTGCGACGGGCTGAAGATACGTCTCGCCACCGGCGCCGTGGCGGCAGGGTCCTCCACATACTCCGCCTTCGGCCA
>JAJFBI010000469.1 GCA_020697385.1 Microvirga sp.
GATCGCTAGCTACAAGGCAATCAATGCGCCGCGACCAACTTCGCGTGTCTCCTCGAAGAAACCCGGTTGGACGTCGCCCTCTCGAGGAGAGAACCCTGCGCCCCAGCACGCGGCTCATTAAAGTTTGTCCGGCCCAATATACGGGACCTCTCCAGGCCGGACCTGCTGTCGAGCTTCCTCTAATTTCGCACGTCGGGCAGCGAGGCTCAGACGTTTGAGGGCGGCTTCCACGGCGTCAGAAATTTGTCGCCGCAAGCTCACCCGTGGTCATCACGCTGCGATGCCTTATTCTGACGTGCCCGCCTTCGTCGCTGCCCTGCGAGAACGAGAAGCCGTAGCCAGCATTGCGCTCGAATTCACCATCTTGAACGCCAGCCGCTCACGAGAAGTGCTTGGTGCGAGATGGCCAGAGATCGATCGGAAGCTCAACGTATGGACAGTTCCGGCCGATCGCATGAAGTCCGGTCGCGAGCACCGTGTCCCGCTCACGGAACGCGCGCTCCAGATCCTTGATATGCTCGAGACAATCCGCACGGACGAATTCGTGTTCCCCGGCCATCGCCGTGGGAAGCCGTTGTCCGAGATGGCTGCGCCGGATGAAGGTCGCAACTGCGACGGTGCATGGCTTTCGCAGTTCCTTCCGCGACTGGGTCGGCGAGTGCACTTCCTTTCCGCGCGAAGTTGCTGAGGCGGCGCTCGCCCACGTGGTTGGCGACGACACTGAACGGGCCTACCGTCGAGGGGACGCGCTGGAGAAACGTCGCAAGCTGATGGAGGCGTGGGCCCGCTTTTTAAGTTCGGCCAGGAAAGGCGAGGCGGTTGTTGGCCAAATCCCGTCAGCGGTAGTTGCTCGAACGATCTAGCCCCCGTAATCGCGAGCACTCACTCGCTCCTTTTTGTTAGCTCGTCATCTGTCGCGGAGATCTGCCGACGACGTTCGGACAGAGGTCTCGGTTGTAAACGAGGGCGAGGCCGCGCTACGGCGCGGGCCGCGAAAACATTCGCAGAGAGCGTCGTAGAGAGGCATTCGAGTGCGCGCGGGCAGAGCTCGATTGCCGGCAGGCCAAGTGTCGCCGTCGATGACGCGGTCCAAGCGAGCCGCCTGGGCAGGCTTTCGTTGAACTTGAGGTCTGCTTTCCGTGACGATCATCGCGCACGAACGAGGAGGCGGGCGCTCATGTAGTTTAGGCCAACGCGAATGCTGTCTCACGGCCCGTGTTCGGCCCATTTGTAGCGCGACGATCTGGATGAGAGGCGAGCCCTCGGCCTTGGCGCCATGGGCCTGCATATGTCGCAGCGACTCGCTACACGCGACCACGGCTGGGCGTTGCGGCGCGCTCCGGTGCGCACAGCCCAGAATGCCTACGGCGCCGTTGCGGCATAAAGGAGGGAGGAGCTCTTTCTTATTTCCCAAGGTGTTGCCGGAGCTCCCGAGCCTCCACGATGTCGCATGACCCATCGTCTTCAGCGATGCGGGCGAGCACCGCGTCGAGCCGCGCGACAGCCCAATCGGTGTAGCCGAACCGCTGCAGCAGCCTTGCCTCGCTTCGGGCGATCCGCAACTGGAGCATTGGGACGTCCTGGGATTCCGCAAATATCCTCGCCTGCTCGAAACGGCGGCGCGCCTCCTCGACAGCGCCTGGATCGGCGGCCAGCATGGCCTCTCCGAGGACCCGGAGCAGTTCTGGCATCCAGATCCGAAGCTGGCAGGCCTCAAAATCCGGCAGTTCGTCGAGTATTCTCGCAACGGCAAGGTCGGGTCTTTTTTGTGCGGTGAGCACCTCGGTGAGGAGACAGAGGTACACGGGAAAGTCCTCGTTCGTGCAGACCTCCCGCTGTCTCGCAAATCCCTCTTCGAGCATGGCCAGCCCGGCGGCGGTCTCGCCCTCGACCGCCCTCACCCATCCCTGAAAAATCAACCCTGCCGCGCCGTGATCTGCCAACCCGTGCTCCCGGGTGAACGAGATGAGTTCGCCTGAGCGTTCGAACACCTCCTTCAAGTCGCGGCGGTAGACACGATGCAGCAGCGTCAGGCCCATGGCGTGGACCCGGCTACCAAGGTGGTCGATGCGGTTCGCCCACGCGAGGCTCTGCGCCTCAGCCCGCATCGCCGTGGTCAGCCGGCCCTCCATCCAGAAGAGCTGGCTGAGGTTGCCATGGGCGCAGACCTTGGCGTCGTGATTGCCGTAGAGGCGGGCGTGGTGCGTGTAATCGCCCTGCTCGTAGATCGACAGCCCAGCGTTCATATGCGCGTGGCATTCCGGGAAACAGCCAAGGTGGAAATGGGTCGCCCAATTGCAGTGATGGGCCTGCAGCAGGAGTTCGGGATCTTGCCGTTCGACAGCCCTTTGCAGGAGAGCGCCGGCGCGTTCCAGGCTGGCCGGCGCAAGGCGCCACCACCCCCAGTAGATGGGGAAATGCGCCGCCTCTTCCGGCAGGCGCCGGCAGAGCTCGTAGGCAGCGGTGTAGAGCTCTTTCGTCTCAGGCGCGTTCGGGCCTTTCAGGCCGATCAAGGCAGGGCCAAGCAGGGCGCTCAGTTGAATGCGCGCTCGCAAAATCGTTTCGCCTTCGGCGAGCTTCTCGAGGGCATCGAGGCCGCGCCGCAGCATCCGGGTGGCTTCAGTCAGAGCCGAGCGCGCCAAGCTTCGGCGCGCCGCTTCAAGCCAGTGAGGCGCCGCCTCTTCGGGCTGTTCCGCTTCTGTGAGATGATGCGCCAGCACTTCCGGGTGCAGATCGACGTCATCGTGACTGAGGGCCGCGAGGGCGCGGGCAACGCGAAAGTGCAGTTCCCGGCGCCGGTCGCGGAGAAGGCTCGAATAGGCGGCATCGCGAAGCAGCGCGTGGCGGAAGCAGAAGGTCTCAGTCGGGGTGCCGTAGCTACGTTCCAGGATGCCAGCCTTGACCAAGGCCGTAAGCGCCTCCTCGAGCTTGCTTTCGCCGAGGGCGTATACGGCACCGAGGATGCCCCGATCGACGGATCGTCCGACGACCGCGGCTGCCTGGGCAAGCTCCTTCGCCGGACCGGCGCGATCGAGGCGGGCCGCGAGGGTCTCGTTGAGTGACGAGGGAACCGCCTGCTCCGGCTCGTAGAGCGCCGGTTCGTCCGGCTCAACCGGTTGTTGCAGTAGAACACGGCCGACCTCCTCCACGAACAGAGGCACGCCGTCCGTTCTGCTGACCACCTGCTGGACGAGCCGCTCGCTGAACTCGTTTCCGAAAAGACCGCGCATCATGTCGGCCACTTCCCCCGCACTGAGGCGACCGAGGCGGATGGTCGTCTGCACCCTCCGAGCAAACTCGGGCGCGGCATCGTCGCGCCCGCTCAGGAGTAGAAGGACGCGGTGCCGGCCGACCTGATCGAGAAGGATCTGCACCAGCTCGCCGGACGTCGGATCAAGCCAATGCACGTCGTCGACGATCATGCAGAGTGGTTCGTCGCGAGCGAGACCCAGAAGTTGCTCCACCAGGATCGAGATTGTCCGCTCCCTGAGCTGTTGAGGAGTGAGGTTCTCCACTGCTGGATCCCTCACGGGCAGCTGGAACAGACCCGCCAACACATTTGAGGCGGTCCTCTTATCG
>JAJFBI010000470.1 GCA_020697385.1 Microvirga sp.
TTCGCACGCATGGCGCCGGGAACGCTGTTCCTGCTGCCGTGGCTCCTGATGTTCAGCAAGGTTGGCCTCGTGGGAAGCTACTTGGTGCTGATCCTCACCCACGCAGTCATCACCCTGCCCATCGTGATCTGGGTACTCCTGCCCTATTTCGACTCTGTGCCGCGCGAGCTCGTCGAGAGCGCCCAAATCGACGGCGCACGCCAGGACCAGATCCTCGCCCACGTTGTGCTGCCCGTGACGATGTCAGGGATCGTCGTCGCTGCGATCCTGAGCTTCATCTTCTCGTGGAATTATTTTCTGTTCGCGCTCGTGCTGTCGGGGGTCGAGACCAAGACGGCGATCGTGGCGAGCTTCAACTTCATCGGCGAGGGCGTCACCAACTGGGGCGCGCTGATGGCGGCCGCGGTCGTGATCGCGTTGCCGCCGCTCGTGCTGACGCTGATCATCCAGCGCCGGCTTGTCGGGGGCCTCGCCGCGGGAGCCGTGAAGGGATGAGAGCCGCGCAGTTCACCGGCGACGAGCGGATCGAAATCGTCGAAGCGCCAGAGCCGCAGCCGGGGCCTGGCGAGGTCCGCGTCCGCGTCGCCGCCTGCGCGCTCTGCGGCAGTGATCTGCGGCCCTGGCGCCGGGGGTGGCCCGTCACCTCGGGCCATGAGATCGCCGGTGAGATCGATGATCCCGGCCATCCCCGGCATGGCGAGCGGGTCGTAGTCTACATCCCGGTTTTCTGCGGCCGCTGTGAGGAGTGCACGGCCGGGCGGACGCACGTTTGCAGGGAGAGCCGCGATCTTGTCGGCTGGCAACGGCCGGGCGGCTATGCCGAACGGCTTGCCGTCCCTGAGCGCTGCCTCCTACAGGTGCCGGACGACGTGCCGGACCGGCTCGCCCCTCTCCTCCTCGACACAATCGGCACCACGGCCCACGGCATCCGGCTCGCCAGGAGGATCATTGAAGGCGGCCCCGCGCTCGTGCTCGGCGCCGGCCCGATCGGGCTCGGCGCCATAATCGTGCTGGCCCGCATAGGCTTCGGCCCGATCCATGTCGTGGACCCGGCTTCCTACCGGGCCGCCTTCGCGGCCTCGCTCGGCGCGATCGAGACCTCGCCCGAAAAAGCCGCCATGGGCCGCTTCCGCCTCGTCGTCGAGGCAACCGGCAAGGACGCCGCCCGGCAGACCGCGCTCGAAGCGGTCGGCCCCGAAGGCGCGATCCTCCAGCTTGGGGAATCCGACGCATGGGCCATCGCCGAGACGCGCTCCATCAGACTGAAGGACTTCTTCCTGGTCCGCTCTTTCTATTTCCCGATCGGCTCCTATGCCGCCAATCTTGACCTTCTTCGCGCAGACCGCGCGAAATACGAACGGCTCATAGACGCCACGGCCGATCTCGACGGCCTCAGCGAGCTCTTTCAGTCCTTTGCCCAGGGCAAGAAGCTCAAGCCGCTGATGCTACCGATCTGAGGCCCTTGATTTTCGGCGTCCTTTCCCATCTCTTTCGGGAGGCTTAGCGAACAAGAATCTACGGCCCCGCCAATGCATGATAAGAGACATTATCTTGCATTAGGCGCAGCGTGGGAGCTCCTGCACACGCGGGCCGGTCGCGGACTCAGCTTGGCATTAAGCCTCTGCGTTGCTCGGGGATGCTCGACGGCAGCGCGCTGGGCAGCAGTGCTCAGTCGTGGCGCGCAACCATCACCGCAACAGTAGCGAGGCCGCCGGCGAATAGCATCAGGAGCAGGCTGACGGCGTTGACGGCTGGTGTCGCGCCCTCGCGCATCTGGCCGTACATATATACGGGAAGCGGCGGCTCGGAGCCGACCAGCATTAGGGTCGTATTGAAGTTTTCAAAGGACATAAGGAGCGCCACTAGCCCCGCCCCGACCATCGCCGGGCGCAGATAGGGCAGTGTCACCGTTCGCAGCACGCGCGTCCGGCTTGCGCCGAGGTCGAAGGCCGCCTCCTCAAGTGCGCGGTCAAAGCGGCGCAGCCGCGCGGCGATGATAAGCGTCGATAGACTCAGGATGAAAGAAAGCTGGCCGAGCACCATGAGTGTGTGGCCGGGGCGCAGGAATTCGAGATCTCGCTGCAGCCAATCCTCAAGCCCGTTCGCGAGGCGCGAGAAGAAAGCCAGGATCGAAATTCCGAGGATGACACCCGGGATGACGAGCGGCCAAAGCATCATCAAGGCGAGGACGTGCTTGCCGCGGAATTGTGCCCGCTCGAGAACGAAGGCATTCGCGGTACCGAGGATGACCGCCATCAGCGCCACCGGGATCGCCACCTCGAAGCTATTGGCGATGGCAGCAAGCATTGCCCGATCCCGAAGCACGCCCGGCTTGCCGAACTCGGCCCCGGTGCCGACAAACCAAGCGAGAGTGAAGCCTCTCCAGGGCGGCGAAGCGAAGCCGCTCGCGTTGAATGCGAAAACGGCGACGGTGAAAAGCGGCGCGAACAGGAAGAGGTAGAAGGCCGCAACATAGAGACGCCACAGAGCATTCGAGCGCCGCATCGCCTCAGCCCTGTCGTAGGGTTTGGCCGAGCGATTGCCCTGAGAGCTTCAAGCCGCCCCACACGATCGCCGAGGAGAGCGCGAGCAAGAGGAAGCCAAAGGCCGAGCCTTGGGGCCAATTGAAGCGCGTGATGAACTGGCTATAGATCTGTTCCGTGAACCACAGGCCGTTCTTGCCGCCGAGCAGCACTGGCGTGGCGAAATTGCCGACCGTCAGCATGAAGACTACGATGCAGCCGGCGACGATACCGGGCATGGCGTGCGGGATAACGATGCGGCGCAGCACTGTCGCGCGGCTTCCGCCGAGGTCGTAGCCAGCCTCGACAAGCGACGGATCGAGGCTATCGAGGGCGTTGACGAGCGGCACCACCATGAAGAGCAGGCCACCATAGACAAGCCCGAGGACCACGGCGCCGTCGTTATAGAGGAGCTCGATCGGACCGGAGATGAGCCCGATCTTCTGCAAGCTGGTCGAGATCACGCCAGTCTCGCGCATAAGGATCATCCAGCCAAGAGTGCGCACGAGTTCGGAGACCCAGAACGGCAAGAGGCAGAGCAGGAAGAGGATGGATTTCGCGCGCCCGCGCGCTGCCCGTGCAATATAGAGCGCGACGGGAAAGGCGAGCAGCAGCGTCAGCGCGGTCACCATGATCGACATCACGGCCGTGCGCGCGAACGTGCGCCAATACAGCGGCTCGACGAAGAACTCACGGTAATTGGCAAGGCCAAAGGCGTAGACTCGCGGCGCGATCCGCTCGCTCACCGAGAGGATCGCGATCTCGACATGCGGCAAGATCACGAGAAGCCCGAGCCAGAGCGCGGCTGGCGCAAGCAGAAGGAAAAGCCCGAAGCGTCGTGGCTCGCTCATGCGGGGAAGACCCGCGCGGCCTCAGTCGTCCAGCCGACCACAACGGCAGCGCCAACCCCGAGCCCGGCCATGGGTCCTGCTTGCGGCAAGGCGGCTCGAACCGGCGCCCCGAGGTCCGGCGCGTCGATCATCACCGAGGAATTGGCGCCGTCGAACAGAACGGCCGAAACGCGCCCGGAAAATCGGTTAGGGAGATCGGCGAGC
>JAJFBI010000471.1 GCA_020697385.1 Microvirga sp.
AGTCTTCGAAGAAGATGCGGTTGGCGCGGATGTCGGACGCCAGGCAGTTCAGGTGATCGAGACGGCGCACGTTGACGCCACGGGCCGGGAAGCGCTGGGCCTGGTTCTTCAGGGTGGGCTTCAGTTCAGGCGGAGCCGCATACCATTCTGTCTCGTAATAGAGCTCGATCAGGTGCCCATCGGGATCACGACACTGGAAGGCAGGCCCATGGCCGAGATCACCATCCGTCCAGCCGATGTCGTAGCCGGATCCTTTGAGAGCGGCGACCCGCCGCTCCAGCGCCTTCTGGCTACGAGCCCGGAAAGCCATGTGGCCCATGCCGGGCTTCTTTGATGCCGTCAGCTTGAGCGAGTGTCGCTCGTAATCGTCCCAGCCGCGAAGATAGACGGAGTCGCCCTGCCGCCCGCTCTCGGTCATGCCGAGCACATCGACGAAGAAGCGCAGGCTCTCATCAGGCTTTGGCGTCAGCAGCTCAAGGTGGCCCAGATGAGCGAGATCGAGCACAGGTTCGTCTTGCATCGTCATATCTTTCGCCTCGTTGAGCCTGCAGAGCGAGAGCCCGGTCCATTTGCACCCGGGCTCTCGGCTAACGATCAGGCTGCCTTCTTGGCACCGGAACCGGGGCTGCCCCAGACCTCCTCGGCGATCTCGACGATCATGCGCAGCTTCGCCCACTGCTCCTCTTCGGCCAGCGTATTGCCTTCCTCCGTTGAGGCGAAGCCGCATTGCGGCGAGAGGCAGAGCTGGTCGAGATCGACATACTTGGAGGCTTCGTCGATGCGGCGCTTGATGTCGTCCTTCTTCTCAAGCATGCCGGTCTTGGACGTCACGAGGCCGAGGACGACGGATTTGCCCTTCGGCAGGAACCGCAGGGGCTCGAAGCCACCGGCCCGGTCGGTGTCCCACTCCATGAAATAGCCGTCGACCGGCATCCGGTTGAACAGCACATCGGCCACCGGCTCATAGCCGCCGGAAGCAATGAAGGTGGAGCGGAAATTGCCGCGGCACAGATGCATGGTGATCGTCAGGTCGTCCGGCTTGTCCTTGAGCGCTTCCCGCACCATGCCGGCATAGATCTCGGGCTGCTTCTCCGGATCGTCGCCGCGCTGGCGCAGCATCTCGCGCTGATCGGGGTCGCAGAGATAAGCAAACGAAATGTCGTCGAGCTGAAGGTAGCGGCAGCCGGCATCATAGAAAGCATGCACGGCTTTGTTGTAGGCCTTGCCGACATCGGCATAGAAGTCGTCCATGTTGGGATAGACGCCCATGTTCATCATCTTCCGCCCGCCGCGATAGTGCAGCATGCTCGGGCCGGGGATCGTCATCTTGGCCACGCGATCCGTATTGTCCTTCACGAAGCGGAAATGGTCGATCATCGGGTGGTGACCCGAAAAGCCCACTTTGCCGGTCACGCGCAAGGCTTTCGCGATGCCGACGCCACCCTTGAAGTTCATGCCGGAATCGGCCTCGACCGAGGTGACCCCGTCGAGATGCTCCAGGAAGTCGAAGTGCCAATAGGCGCGGCGGAATTCGCCGTCGGTCACGGCCTGCAGGCCGATCTCTTCCTGGCGCTTGATAAGGGCGCGGATCTCACGATCCTCGATCTCCTTCAGGGCCTCGTCCGTGATCTCTCCGTCATGGTGCTTGTGACGGGCTTCCTTGAGAGCTGCCGTCCGCAGAAGGCTGCCGACCATATCGGCGCGGAAAGGTGGCTTGGTGCGTTGCATGGATCAATCCTCCAGTTCTGAGTTCAATGGGTTGCGGCGCGCATCGGCTTTTTCTTCGCCGTCACGCCGAGGTGCTGTTCGAGAGCCGCCGGGTCGTCGATGAGAGCCCGGCTTGAGCTTGCGTGAACGATGGTGCCGCGATCAAGAATGAGTGCGCTGTCGGTCACGCCGAGGATTTTCTGCGCATGCTGCTCGACGACAATGGCCGACATGCCCTCCCCGCGGATGATCCGTGTCAGGGCCGCGAGCAGTTCCTCGATGATGATGGGCGCGAGCCCCTCCGTCGGTTCGTCCAGCAGCAGGAGCTTGGGATTGAGAACGAGCGCACGGGCGACTGCCAGCATCTGCTGTTCGCCGCCGGAGAGCTGGTTGCCCATATTGGTCCGGCGCTCCTTGAGGCGCGGGAACATGTCGTACACGCGATTCACGTTCCAAGGTCCTGCGCGGGATACCGCCGTGAGGTTCTCCTCCACGGTCAGCGACTTGAAGATGTTGCGCTCCTGGGGGACCCAGCCGATCCCTGCATGCGCGCGTTTGTCGGAGCGCATCGTCGTCAGGTTTTGGCCGTCGAGCATGATCGAGCCGCCGCGATGACGGGTCACACCAATGATGGTGTTGAGGAGCGTCGTCTTGCCCGTGCCGTTGCGGCCAAGCACGGCAAGGGACTCGCCGGGTTTCAGGCGCAGGTCGATGTTCGAGATAACAATGGCGTCGCCATAACCGGCCGAGACCCCCTGCAGGGTGATAAGATCACTCATCGACGCTCTCCCCGAGATAGACGGCCCGCACACGGGGATCGGTCGAGACCTGTTCAACCGTGCCTTCCGTGAACAGCGCACCGTTGACCAGGACAGAGATGCGGTCGGCGAAGCTGAAGACCAGATCCATGTCGTGCTCGATCAGCAGAACCGAAACGTCCCGCGGGAGCGCCGCCACCGTCGCGAGCAATTCGTGACGCTCCGCCTCCGGCACGCCGGCAGCCGGCTCGTCCAGAAGGAGCACGCGGGGCTTGCAGGCAAAGGCGACCGCGATCTCCAGAAGCCTCTGCTTGCCGTAGGCCAGATTGGAGGTCCGCTCGTCGAGCACATCGGTCAGACGGAAGCGTTGTGCGATCTCGACGATCTCGTCAATGATCTCCCGCTTGCTCCCCGTCACCCGCCACCAGTCGCGTCCCCCGCCCAGGCGCTCGGACACGGCAAGGCCGATGGTCTCAAGCGGGGTCATGGCCGGGAAGAGCTGGTTGATCTGGAAAGTACGTGCAAGGCCGCGTTGCACCCGCAACTCGGGACGCAAACCCGTGATCTCCTGGCCCTCCAGGAAGATCTGCCCGGATGTCGGCTTGATCACGCCGGTGAGCAGGTTGATGAATGTCGTCTTGCCGGCGCCATTTGGGCCGATCAGCGCGTGGCGCGCACCCTGCTCCAGCTTGAATGACACGTTATCTGTCGCGATGAGGCCGCCGAAGCGTTTGACGAGACCTTTGGTTTCGAGAGCAATGGTCATGTCAAACCTCCCGGGCCGACGTTTTCGGCAGCGTTTCAGGGATCTTGGCCGAGCGATTGGCCGATCGACCGGCCATGCCTTTCCAGAATGTTCTCACCCGCTCCGTCAGGCGCTCACGGCCGGCAAGCACGATGATGACCAGGATCAGGCCGATCCAGAACTGCCAGTATTGCGGCGTCCAGGCCGAGATCACGTCCTGCAGCACCTTGAACACGATGGCCCCGATGAGACCGCCATAAAGATAGCCGACGCCGCCGATCACGAGCACGAGCATCACATCCGCAGAGCGGTGGAAGGCGAGCACGTCGAGCGACACGAATTGCGTGGTCTGCGCCAGCAGGGC
>JAJFBI010000472.1 GCA_020697385.1 Microvirga sp.
GGTCCGCGCTCCGCTATTTCTTGTCTTCGTCCGGCTCGGGTGGGGCGAGGCCCGCCGCCCTGACCGCTTCCTTGTTGAGGCGGTCGCGCAAATCCTTGCCGGTCTTGAAATAAGGCACGCGCTTGGAGGCGACGGCGACCTGCTCGCCGGTGCGCGGATTGCGGCCGGTGCGCGGCTCGCGTTTCTTCACGGAGAACGCGCCAAAGCCGCGCAATTCGACGCGATGCCCTCCGGCCAGCGCCTTGGAGATTTCGTCGAAGACCGTGGCCACGATCCGCTCGACATCCCTTTGATAGAGATGAGGATTCCGGGCCGCCAGGCGAGCAATCAGCTCTGACTTGGTCATTGCCATGACAATAAAGGAAAAAAAGACCCCCTTCAAGCCTAAGCCCTTGAATCACAAGGGAAAGAACCCCAAAGGGCCCGTCCGGACGCCTTCGAGGGCCATTTTACCCAAGAAAAAGGCCGGCTCTTGCCGAGCCGGCCCTTCCCGAAAGTCGCTGGAGGGCGACCTTACTTGTCCTCTTCTTCGTCCTTCTCGTCCTTCTTCTGGGCCCGGCTGAGCGCCGCGCCGAGAATGTCGCCCAGGCTGGCGCCCGAGTCGGACGAGCCGAAGTCGGCCATCGCCTTCTTCTCCTCGTCGAGCTCACGCGCCTTGACCGACAGCACCACCCGGCGCGAGGCCCGGTCGATGTTGGTGATCTTGGCGTCGAGCTTGTCGCCGATCGCGTAGCGGTCGGGACGCTGCTCGGAGCGGTCGCGGGAAAGCTCGGACTTGCGGATGAAGCCCGGGATGCCGTCCTGCACCGTGACGTCGATGCCGTTGTCCTGGATGCCGGCCACGATGACGGTGACCACGTCGCCCTTCTTGGCGACCGCGCCCACCTTCTCAAACGGATCGTTGGCCAGCTGCTTGATGCCGAGCGAGATGCGCTCCTTGTCCATGTCGACGTCGAGGACCTTGACCTTGACCTGGTCGCCCTTCTTGTAGTCGCGGATCGCCTCGTCGCCGGCCTTGTCCCACGACAGGTCCGAGAGATGCACCATGCCGTCGATGTCGCCGGGCAGGCCGACGAACAGGCCGAACTCGGTGATGTTGCGGACCTCGCCCTCGAGCTCGGTGCCGCCCGGGTACTGCTCGGCGAAGCTCTCCCACGGATTGGCCATGCACTGCTTGAGGCCGAGCGAGATGCGGCGCTTGGACATGTCGACGTCCAGCACCATCACTTCGACTTCCTGCGAGGTCGACACGATCTTGCCGGGATGGACGTTCTTCTTGGTCCAGCTCATCTCGGAGACGTGCACCAGACCCTCGACGCCCGGCTCCAGCTCCACGAAGGCGCCGTAGTCGGTGATGTTGGTGACGCGGCCCTTGAGCTTCAGCCCGACCGGGTACTTGGCCCCCGCGCCGTCCCACGGATCGCTCATCAGCTGCTTCATGCCGAGCGAGATGCGCTGCGTCTCGGGGTTGAAGCGGATGACCTGCACCTTGACCTGCTGGCCGATGGTGAGGGCTTCCGACGGATGGTTGATGCGCTTCCAGGCGATGTCGGTGACATGCAGGAGGCCATCGACGCCGCCCAGATCCACGAACGCGCCGTAGTCGGTGATGTTCTTGACCACGCCGTCGAGCACCTGGCCCTCGGACAGCGCGCCCATCAGGCGGGTGCGGTCCTCGGCGCGGGTCTCTTCCATGACGGCGCGGCGCGACACGACGATGTTGCCGCGGCGGCGGTCCATCTTGAGGATGGCGAATTGCTGGGCCTGGCCCATCAGCGGGCCGACGTCGCGCACCGGGCGGACATCGACCTGGCTGCCCGGCAGGAAGGCCACGGCGCCCGAGAGGTCGACCGTGAAGCCGCCCTTCACGCGGCCGAAGATCGTGCCCATGACACGTTCCTGGTCGGTGAACGCCTTCTCGAGGACCGTCCAGGCTTCCTCGCGACGCGCCTTGTCGCGCGACAGGACGGCTTCGCCGTCCTTGTTCTCCATGCGGTCGACGAAGATGTCGACCGTGTCGCCTTCGCGCACTTCGGGAGCCCCGGTGCCGCCGTTGGCGAATTCACGGATGGCGACGCGGCCTTCGGACTTCAGCCCGACATCGACCACGACGAAATCATTGGCGATACGAATGACGCGGCCTTTGACGACCGTGCCTTCGAAGCTCGACGAACCGCCGAGCGATTCCTCGAGAAGTGCTGCGAACTCCGCGCTGGCGGCGTCGTTCGAAATCTTGCGCAGGGCGCTGCCCTTGGCCATTCAATACCTCTTCCTTCATCGATCCCGGGCGAAACGCTGCCGCCCGTCGGCCAACCGGTTAAGTCCGGCGGATCCACTGCCTTGAAACACCGCGTGCAGAGCGAGCTCCGTCCGCAGTCGCCGCTTTGGTAGTCTGCGATCCGCCGGCGGCGACTTACGGCCCGGAGGATCGAAAGCCCTTGCTCGATATGAATGTCAAAGCGGCGGCGAAGGCCGCATCGGCATCCATGTCGCTGGTATCGAGGTGGTAAGCATCGGGTGCGGCTTTCAAAGGTGCAGCCGCCCGTTCGCTGTCGCGACGGTCCCGCTCCGCCATCTCGGCAAGAACGCGCGGCTTTATAGTGTCGGCACCCCGCGCGCGCAACTCCTGGTACCGGCGCTCGACCCGCGCTTCCAGGCTGGCCGTGACGAACAATTTCACCGGCGCGTCGGGGCAGATCACGGTCCCGATGTCGCGCCCGTCGAGCACGGCGCCAGACGCCTGATGTGCGAATTCTTTCTGGAATTTCAAGAGGTTGGTGCGGACCTCGGGGATCGCCGCGACCTTGGAGGCGGCCTGGCCCGCCTCGTCGGTGCGCAGCGCCGGATTGTCGAGGTCGGCGGCCTTCAGGGCACCGGCGGCGTCTGCCGGGGTCCGGCTGGTATGCGCGGCGGCCCAGCCGACCGCGCGATAGAGCAGCCCCGTGTCGAGGTGCGGCAACTTGAAATGGGCGGCCAGGCGCTTGGCGAGCGTGCCTTTGCCGGACGCCGCCGGCCCGTCGATGGCGATCAGGAGGGGTTTCACGCCGCCTCGATAAGGGCACCCAGTCCGTTCATCAACTGGGCGAAGCCCGGGAAGCTGGTGTCGATCGGCGAGCCGTCGTCGATTGCCACCGGCTCGCGTGCGGCAAGCCCCAGCACCAGGAAGGACATGGCGATGCGATGGTCGAGATGCGTGGCGACCAGGCCGCCGCCGGCGGGCGGGGCGCCGGTGCCGTGCACGACCAGGTCAGCCGCACCCATCTCGTGCTTCACGCCGTTGGCCAGAAGGCCGGCGGAGACGCTGGCCAGGCGGTCGCTCTCCTTGGCGCGCAGCTCGGCCAGGCCCAGCATGCGCGTCGTGCCCTGAGCGCAGGCCGCGGCGATGGCGAGGATGGGATACTCGTCGATCATCGAGGGTGCGCGCTCGGCCGGCACCTCGACGCCCTTCAGCGGGCCGCCTTTGACATGCAGGTCGGCCACCGGCTCGCCGCCCAGCTCGCGTTCGTTCTCGAAGGCGATGTCGGCACCCATGTCGCGCAGCGTCTGGTAGAGCCCGGCGCGCAAGGGA
>JAJFBI010000473.1 GCA_020697385.1 Microvirga sp.
TCCTGACATCCCGGCGACGAAAGCGTGCGCGCCAATGCGCACGAACTGGTGCACGCCGGCGCCGCCGCCGAGGATAGCGTAGTCGCCGACCGTGCAGTGCCCTCCGAGCATCGCGTTGTTCGACATGATGACGTAGTCCCCGAGTACGCAGTCATGAGCCACGTGCGAATGGGCAAGCAGCACACAGTGATCTCCCACGATAGTGCGCGAGGTGCCTTGCGCAGTCCCGGGGTTGAGGGTGACGCCTTCTCTGATCGTGCAGTCCGTCCCGACAAAGAGCTCGGTTGGCTCGCCGGCGTAGTGGAGGTCCTGCGGCGGATGACCGACAGACGCACAGGGGTAGATCCTGGTCCGTGCTCCCACCTTGGTGCGGCCCGCGACGACCGCGTGACTTACCAGCTCATGACCGACAGAGGCCCCGGGATAGATCCTGGTCCGTGGTCCCACCTTGGTGCGGCCCGCGACGACCGCGTGACTTACCAGCTCTACTGCGTCCCCGAGTTCGACGTTCGCTCCCACGTGGCAGAAGGGCCCGATCCGCACACCTGTCCCAAGCTGCACGCCCGCCTCGACATTCGCGGTCGAATGAATCACTGTTTGTTCAGCGTCTCTCATCGTATCTCTCACAGTTGGTTGCCGGTCGCGGATCGCGGCCCTTCCGATTCAGACGCCTGCTGTTCGCCCGTTGTCCTATCACCGGCCTCGTGCGCTTGATGACGGGCAGACGAGAATCCAGCCCCCCGACAACGGTCCGCGTGTAGAGGAAGGTAAGATAAATCAGTCTGTCGGGTGAGGCGTGCAGCGCGCCATTTCAGCCTAATATGAGAACTTTTGCGTGACCAGCTTTGCTGACGAGTGAGGCAGCGGTTGCGAGCCCTTTGGCGGTTCCCCCGGTTAGCTGGTTCATGCGCGAAAAAATACACGTAGGCAATGTCGCCATTAATTCGAACTTTCCAGACCTCAGCTGTGTCTCCCCGACTGGGGTGATCCTACCCCTTTGAAGTGGTCCGCCCTGAGGGATGGCTTTCGAGCCAAGGAGGACCACGATGCAGTGGGCGCGAGGCGCTGCGAGCAACCCTCGACGGCGACCCGGCAATCGAGGTGCTGTTCGGGGCCTACGAAGCGGCCCTGGGGAACGCGGGGTTGATTCGGCCCCTCGTCACGTACGCATGGGACCGTCGCGCGGGGCCTTGGCTCTGAGGACGAGCTGCACGGGGGAATGTGCGGGCTGTCAATGCCGGATGATTCCGGCCGGACCGGAACGTCCAGGCGAAAAGAAAAGGGCGGCCGGAGCCGCCCCATATTCGAGCCCGTCGAGACCCCCATCTCACCAGGCGATTGGCAGGCTACTCAGGTCCGGGGCGAAAGTGTGTCCGGCGATCAGCGAAGCGCCGCCATAGATAGACAAGGAGGCACAGCACGAGCAGCACGGCGAGGCACTGTTGAGCGATGACGAGCCAAGCCTCGAACCACTCGGGAAACAGCATGGCTTACCGTTCCATATGCCAACAAAGAAAGCGCCCGCCGAAACGGGCGCTTGATTGGAGGGCCGGTGGGATGTGGTCTCAAGGGGCCCTCAGATGGAGTTTTAGCTCCTTCCATGTTTCGGCACGATGCCGTGCGAGATTTCCCTCGCGCAACAACCGGGCGCTACGCACGCCCGAAATATGCAAAGCTGAAGAGAAGCAGCACGGTGACTGCTCCGACGAGTAGCATCGCTTCGATTGCGCCCTGACCGTCACGCGGCGCGCACGGTGCACGTTCCACTACACAGCTCGTAAGCCTACCCGTTACCCTTACTCCCTACGAATCACGCTTTCTTGACAGCACACTGCCGCTGCTGGCCCTTCCCTCCGTGGTCGTCTTGGAACCCCTCATCCATCGCCTGGAGGGCGATCGCCGCGTATTCGGCAGATGCCTTCAATTTCTTGAGCCGCCGCGCTACGGCCGGCTTTTCGGACGGGTACTTCTCTTGGCGAAATCGTCCTGCCGCCCGGCCGGGGGCGACTGGCGGATCAACCTCACCACCCCCGCGCCCGTAGCCATAATTCGTGGCAATTCCCGTAGCAGACCGCCCTCTAGTCGAGTGGGGTCAATATCGGTGCTCGGCGTGGAGTGGGCGAGAGCCCGAGCTGGCGACGGGCAACGCCATAGGACGGCAGCCGATCCCATGCTCTCATTCCTCACATCGCCTGGAACCTAGGCCGGGACCTCTGAATGCCAGCCGTCTTGATCACAGGAGCCAGTCGTGGACTTGGCTTCGAATTTGCAAATCAGTACGCGGTCAAAGGCTGGCGGGTCATTGCCTGTTGCCGCAAGCCGGAGGATGCAATCGCTCTCAAAACCTTGCGCCGACCGCGAGCGACATCTCCCCTCGCGATCAACGTGGCCGACAATGACACCGTCCGAAACGCCGCATTAACGCTCAGGTGGGATGCGGGCGCATCTTCGACGACCGCGGCCACCGCATGACCGCGAGCTACGCGGTCACGAACGGCGCCCGCTATCGCTACTACGTCTCCTGCGTCTTGGCACAAGGGCGAAAGCACGACGCCGGATCGGTGCCGCGCCCGCCTGCGCCCGAGATCGAGGCCATCGTCCTGAAAGCGCTCCGGGATTCGGAGGAGAGCGCAGAAAAGGACTCGAGCGAGCGCGAGGTCGTGCATGATCGTCCGGCAGGTGCGCGTCCTGGCGCAAGGTCAAGAACCCGGCTTATGAGCGGCGCTGAAACCATGCCCTGCAACGTCGCCCCCCCGTGACCGAAACGAACTTGTCGACCGATGACGCTCGCTCAGATTTGCGTCTGCTCGGCGGCCTTCTCTGCGAGCCGTCGCATATTCGGGGGAAACTCAGCGCTGGCCTTCTGGAGCAGATTGGCCGCACCCAGAATGAGGGCGAGGTCAGGACTATCCCGAAACTCCTCAGTGCTGAGGTCTCCCCGCTCAAGAGCATCAAGGGTGCGCTCAGCAAGGCGATCCGCGAGGTGAGCGACACGATCCAGCTCAGAGGTGCACTCGACCCCTCGAAGGAGCACAGGCCCAGCCCAAAGGACGAGGCAATGAGTGCGAAGAAAGGGCGGCCGGAGCCGCCCTGAAGGGCTTTCCTTGGGTACCAAAAGCTACTCCAAGGGTCTCTGGAGGCGTACAGTGTGACTCGGCTACTGGACGGCACCGCGCTTGAAGCCGAAGCCGGGGATGTCGCAGCCGCAGGGCGCGTTGTGCGGGGCCGGCCGGGTCGCGCAACTGCCGCGCGAGGTCACGCAAAGCGATCCGCCCATACGCATGCGCGGCGAACCGTAGCCGCCGTCCCCGTACTCGCGGTACTCGCGCCGGCGTTCCCGGCGACGCTCCCGCCATTCGTCCTCGTCGTCCCAACCGCCGCGGTAGCTGCCGCCTCCACCTCCATAACCACCTCCGTAGCCCCCGCCGTATTGGGCCGCGGCCGGCACCGCGCCGAGCAGGGCCGCCGCGGTCGCCACAATCAGAATGCGCTTCATCGTCTCCCTCCGAGATTTTTTTCGTCGAGCGCTCCGGCCCGAGCTCGGCTTGTAGCTAGCCCTCGGGGCGAGCGGCAGCATAACACGACCGCCACCAACATCTAATTCGCAGCGGGGCCGAGAGAATTGAGCTGGGCGCCGTCGGACCCGCTGAGCCGCGTTATATCAAAAGTACCCTGGGAGCGAAGCTTCGGCTTCCTGTTTGAGATCGACCGCTGCCATGGGCCCGTAGTCTCGCTCACCGAGAGGCGAACGACGATGGCAATGTCATCGCCGCCGCGAGCGGATGGCCGCTTCGTGACGTGATCGGACGCATCGCTGATCACCCAGCTCGCTTGGCGTCGGTGCGGGGTAATCGACTGGTCAGTTTGGCCCCAAGACCCACAGCGCCT
>JAJFBI010000474.1 GCA_020697385.1 Microvirga sp.
GTGCTTCAGGTGGGCCTCGTAGGTCCCATGGGTGCCGCAGAGCAGGCCGTCGGCCTCTCCTCGCCGGACGAGCATGGTCCCGATCAGCGTGTTGTTGCGCCGCATTTCCGTAAGCGCCGTGTCGCGGGCCAGACCCTGCCGGCGCCGGAGCTGATAGTAATCCTCCGCCAGCTCCGTCAGGTGCGACTCGTCATCGACGTTCACCACCTCGTAGTCATGGCCTTCGGCCAGACGCAGCCCCAGCTCGCCGACCTTGGCTCGAATGGCATCCGGCCGGCCGATGAGCACCGGATGGGCGAGACACTCCTCAACGGCCACTTGCACGGCCCGAAGCACCCGCTCGTCCTCACCTTCCGCATACGCCACGCGCCCTCTAGCCTTGGCGGCTGCGGCGAACACAGGCTGCATGATCGTACCGGAGCGATAGACGAAGCCCTGAAGCCGCTCCCGATAGGTCTTCAGGTCTTCCAAGGGCCTCGTCGCAATCCCGCTTGTCATGGCAGCCTCGGCAACGGCGGGGGCAACGGCTGTGATCAGACGTGGATCGAAGGGAGCCGGGATCAGGTACTCGGCCCCAAAGCGGATGTCGCGCCGGCCATAAGCGGCAGAGACCACATCCGACACATCCTCCTTCGCCAGCGCCGCGATGGCACGGGTGGCGGCCAGCTTCATCTCCTCGTTGATCGTGGTCGCCCCCACATCGAGTGCGCCGCGGAAGATGAATGGAAAGCACAGGACATTGTTGACCTGGTTCGGATAATCCGAGCGGCCGGTTGCGATGATGCTGTCCGGGCGCACGGCTTTCGCCGCTTCCGGGCGGATCTCGGGCTCAGGGTTGGCTAGCGCCAGGATCAGCGGCGTGTTGGCCATGACCTGCACCATCTCGGGCTTCAACACGCCAGCCATGGAGACACCCAGGAACACATCCGTATCCGGCATCACATCGCCGAGTGTCCGGGCATCGGTCTCCTGAGCATAGCGTTCCTTCTGCGGGTCCATGCCCTGCCCCCGGCCCGCGTAGATCACGCCCTTGCTGTCGGTGACCCAGACGTTCTCCCGCTTGACGCCAAGCCCCACCAGGAGGTCAAGGCAGGCGATGGCCGCGGCTCCGGCACCGGAGCACACCAGCTTGATATCCTCAATCTGCTTGCCAACCACTTCACGGCCGTTCAGCACGGCCGCGGCCGCCACAATGGCGGTGCCGTGCTGGTCATCATGGAAGACCGGGATCTTCAGGCGCTCGCGCAGGCGGCGCTCGATCTCAAAGCATTCGGGAGCCTTGATGTCCTCAAGGTTGATGCCGCCGAAGGTGGGCTCAAGGGCTGCGATCACCTCGACGAGCTTGTCCACGTTGTTCTCGGCCACCTCGATGTCGAACACGTCGATGCCGGAGAACTTCTTGAACAGGACCGCCTTGCCCTCCATCACGGGCTTGGAGGCGAGCGGGCCGATATCGCCGAGGCCGAGCACGGCGGTGCCGTTGGAGATCACGGCCACGAGGTTCTGGCGCGAGGTGAGGTTGGCGGCCTGGGCCGGATCGGCCGCGATGGCTTCGCATGGGGCGGCCACGCCGGGGGAATAGGCGAGCGCCAAGTCGCGCTGGTTGCCGAGGGGCTTCGTCGGCTGGATCTCAAGCTTACCGGGGCGCGGGTACTGATGGTAGAACATCGCCCCCGATTTCAGATCCTGCGAGATGTTGTCTCCCATCCCCGACGCTCCCAGCAACTATTGAATATCCAAGGACCTTGTGAGCGCCCTGCCCTTCGCCGTCAACGTTCTTCTCTATCGGTTCGGAAAGTCGACTGGGCGCTCGGCAGGATCTTCGAAGCTCGTCCCACTACGTCATCCCCGGACGTGTTCCGGGGATCCACGTCTTTCCCTATCCGTCTCTCCAGCCTCATCCTGAGGAGCAGACGCGAGGCTGCGTCTCGAAGGAGGTTCCAGTGCTCTCTGGAGCCTCCTTCGAGACGGTCACTAGCGTGACCTCCTCAGGATGAGGGTCGAGGGAGACGAAGCGGCCTGAAGACGTGGATGGCCGGGACAAGCCCGGCCATGACGAAAAGGGTTTACCCGGTCGAGACACCCGGCCGGTTTATCCAAACAGGATCTCTTATTTCTCCGGCAGGTTCAGCCGGATGTGCAGCTCGCGCAGCTGCTTGGGCGTCACGTCGGAGGGTGCGCCCAGCAGCAGATCTTCCGCCTTCTGGTTCATGGGGAAGATGGTGATCTCGCGCAGGTTCTGGGCACCGCAGAGCAGCATCACGATGCGGTCAACGCCGGCCGCCATGCCGCCGTGGGGTGGCGCGCCGTACTGGAACGCGCGGTACATGCCGCCGAACTGCTCCATGACCTCCTTCTCGCCGTAGCCGGCGATCTCGAAGGCCTTCACCATCCGGTCGGGGCGGTGGTTGCGGATGGAGCCAGACGCCATCTCGTAGCCGTTGCAGACCATGTCGTACTGGAAAGCCGTGATCTTGAGGATCGTGTCCTTGTCGGCCGGGTCGAGGGCCATGAAGGCCTCGTGGTCGAAGTTCGCCATGGAGAACGGGTTGTGGGAGAAGTCGATCTTCTTCTCGTCCTCGTTCCACTCGTATTGCGGGAAGTCGACGATCCAGCAGAACTCGAACCGGTCCTTGTCGGTGAGCCCCAGCTCGTCGCCGATGCGCACGCGCGCCTTGCCGGCAAGCGACGCCGCCTTGTCCTCGACGCCGGCCGAGAAGAACACCGCGTCGCCAGCCTTGATGCCCGCCTTCTCGCGGATGACGGCCTGGGCGGCCTCCGGGATAAACTTGGCGATGGGGCCCTTGGCGACAATCTGGCCGCCCTCCTCCTCGAACACGATGTAGCCCAGTCCCGGCGCGCCTTCCGTGCGGGCCCAGTCGTTGAGCTTGTCGAAGAACGAGCGCGGCTGCGAGGCTGCGCCCGTGGCCGGAATGGCGCGCACCACGCCGCCGGACTTGATGACGTTCTTGAACGCGTTGAAGGTCACGTCCTCGCGGGTGAACACCTCCGACACGTCGGCGATGATCAGCGGGTTGCGCAGGTCCGGCTTGTCGGAGCCGTATTTCAGCATGGACTCGAAATACGGGATGCGCGGGAACGTCTCGGTGACCGGCTTGCCGTCCGCGAATTCCTTGAAGGTGTCGCGGATCACCGGCTCCATGGTCTGGAACACGTCTTCCTGCGTGACGAAGCTCATTTCCACGTCGAGCTGGTAGAACTCGCCCGGCAGGCGATCGGCGCGCGGGTCCTCGTCGCGGAAGCAGGGGGCGAGCTGGAAGTACCGGTCAAAGCCGGAAATCATGATCAGCTGCTTGAACTGCTGCGGGGCCTGCGGCAGCGCATAGAACTTGCCGGGATGAATGCGCGACGGCACCAGGAAGTCGCGCGCGCCCTCCGGCGAGGAGGCGGTGAGAATCGGCGTCGTGAACTCGAAGAAGCCGCTCTGCTGCATGCGGGTGCGCAGTGCGTTGACGATCGCGCCGCGCTTCATGATGTTGTTGTGCAGCTTCTCGCGGCGAAGATCCAGGTAACGGTAGGTGAGACGGGTCTCCTCCGGATATTCC
>JAJFBI010000475.1 GCA_020697385.1 Microvirga sp.
AGCTCGTGGGTGTAACGCGCCATATGGGCGCGATGAAAGCCGCCGAGGCCGAGATGCACGATGCCGGGCCTGACGGCTGCCGGGTCGTAAGCCGGCGCCGAGACGCCGGGCGGCAAGGCAGAAAGCCCTCGCCGCGACAGCGCCAGGGGCCGTTCCCACGCCGATGCGCTCATCTGGCCGGTTTCCGCCCGTTCGATCCACGCCACCCGGCAGCGCAAGGCTTTGACATGAGGTCACCATTGAGTCGCGAGAGCCCGGCGGCTACATCCGCCAGTCTGAACGACATGACAGGCTCGCCGCCAGCTTGGAAACATCACAACGCCGTCTCGTGATCTTCGACTGCGACGGCGTTCTCGTCGATAGCGAAATCCTGGCCTGCAATGTCCAGGCTCGCGCCATCACGGATTACGGTCTGCCCGTGTCGGGGGCCGAGGTCGCAAGACGGTTTCTCGGAATGTCGGCGCCGGACATGCGGGCGGCGCTAGAGGCCGATCTCGGCCGGCCGCTGCCGAGCGATCACGAGGCCCGCTGCGCCGCGGAGCTGTTCACCCTGTTCCGTCGCGAGCTGAAGCCGGTGAATGGGATGACCGATGTTATCGCCGCGCTCCGCGCCACCGATCATCCGCGTTGCGTGGCGTCGAGCTCGTCGCCGGAGCGGATCGCGCTCGCTCTCGAGGTGGTTGGCCTCCATGAGGCTTTCAAGCCCCACGTGTTCAGCTCGAGCATGGTGGTCCGCGGGAAACCCGCGCCCGACTTGTTCCTGCACGCCGCGAACCTCATGGGATTTACGCCGAAGCGTTGCGTCGTGGTCGAGGACAGCCCCAATGGCGTGAGAGCCGCCCGCACCGCCGGGATGCTAGCGGTCGGATTCTTGGGCGGAACGCATTGCCCGCCGGATCATAGCGAAAGCCTCGCAGAGGCGGGAGCGCAGCGGATCTGCCTCGACGCGGATGAGCTCTCCGAGGCGCTATCCAAGCTCGCCGGTGTCCAGGCCGCCTTGCCGTCGGAGGTCCGGAGCGCGTCCTCCTGAGGGTCCTCGGGCTAGCCAGCGAGGGCCGAGCGCGCCGCGAGCGCGAGATCGGGTCGATCCGAGGTGAGCTGCCCGATCGGTTTGCGGAGCCAATAATCAAGCTCGCTTGGGGTGTTCGGCACCCAGACGCCAAGGCGATCCGTACCGATCATCCCGTGACAGCGATCGAAAGCCAGGTCGAGGAGCGTGCGCTCGATCGCAATGGTGCAATCGAGCGCCACGAAGCGCTCGATCGCCCGCTCCATCCCTCCGAGCATCTCGGCCGACCGCCGGTCGAGGGAGGCCAGGCGCCGAAACTGGCCGGCTTGGCGGAGCAGGTCTTCGATGACCTCGGGAACGAAACAGGTCAGCCGCACGCGCTCGGTCAGACCGCGCGCGACGACGAGCGTCACCGCCTTCTCGATGAGACCGGGATAGGGCCGCCCCCAGGCATCCGTCTTCATCTCCAGCTCGAGTTCGAGCTGCGTCGGGGCGAAGACGTCGAGCACCTCGGCGAGTGTCGGGATGGGTTCGTCAACCGTGTCACGAAGCCGGAGCCGCCTCAGAGCCTCCAGGCTGTGGAGCGAGACGGGACCATGACCGTTCGTCGTCCGGTCCAGCAAGGGGTCGTGGATGACGACGACCTCGCCGTCGTGGCTGAGATGAAGGTCGAGCTCCACCGCGTCCACACCGAGCTGGGTGGTCCGGCGAAATCCGTCGAGGCTGTTTTCGGCCCATAGATTGCGGGCTCCCCGGTGCGCAATGATTCGCGTCATATCGGCTGTCCGTCGTTCTTCCGGCTACTTGCCGCTGTCGATCAGGCCCTTGATGAACCAGCGCTGCGCGACGAGGACGACCACAACCGGCGGCGCTAGCGTGAGCAGCGTCGCGCTCATCAAGACGTGCCAGGAAGGCGCCGCGTCAGCGCTCGGCATGAGATGCCGAAGCCCGATCACCGCCGTTGACATGCTCTTTTCCGTCGTGACGAGGAGCGGCCAGAGATACTGGTTCCAGGACCACAAGAAGAGGATGATCGCCATCGCGACGATATTCGATCGCGACAACGGCAGCAGGATCAGCCAGAAGAACTGCATCGGGCGCGCGCCGTCGACGCGAGCGGCGTCCGACAGCTCGTCCGGCACCGTGAGGAAGAACTGCCGGAATAGGAAGGTCGCGGTCGCCGAGGCGATCAGCGGCAGGATCAAGCCCGAATAGGTGTTCACGAGCGACCAATCCACCGTTAGCGTCAGCTCCCGCCCCGTGATTGTCCGGGCGAGCCCCTGCAGGTCGAGCACGTCGACGATCGCGTTCCACGGCAACGCCGCGTTCGCCGCGGCCTCGTAGGTCGGCACGATGCGAACCTCGATCGGCAGCATCAGCGAGACAAAGATGAGCCAGAACGCGGTCATCCTGAACGGGAAGCGGAAATAGGTCACGGCAAACGCCGCCAACAGCGACAGCGCGATCTTGCCCGCCACGATGCCGGCAGAGACGACGAGCGAATTGAGGAACAGCCTTCCGAAGTCCGCCTTCTGCCACGCCGTCGCAAGGTTTGTCATGAACTGGTCGCCGGGAATCCAGGGCATCGGTACCTGCAGGACCTGCTGCTGGCTCAGCGTCCCGGTGACGAACACGAAGTAGATCGGGATGCAGACGAGCGCCGCACCAGCGATCAGGATCAGGTGCGCGAAGGTATCGAGCACGGGCGTTCTTTCAACCATGCCTCAGACCGCGTAGCGGACGCGCGCTTCGAGAAACCGGAACTGCACGAAGGTCAGCGCCAGGGCGAGCACCATCAAGACGATCGACTGCGCGGCCGAGGAGCCTAGGTCGAGCGAGACGAAACCATCCTGATAGACCTTGTAGACCATGGTCGTGGTGGCGCCCGCCGGCCCGCCACGGGTCGTCGCATCGATGACGGCGAAGGTGTCAAAGAAGCCGTAAACGAAATTGATCACCACGAGGAAGAACAGCGTCGGCGTGAGCATCGAGAGGGAGATCGAGACGAAGCGGCGGATGGGACCGGCGCCGTCGACGGCGGCAGCTTCGAGGATCGATCGCGGCACGGCGAGCAACCCGGCGAGCAGGAACAGGAAATTGTACGAAACCTGCTTCCAGGCGCTCGCCAGCACGACGAGCGTCATGGCATGGCCGGGATACCGGTTCGGGTCCCATGCGATTCCGGCCGAATGGAGGAGATGCGCGACCGGCCCGACAGCAGGGTTGAAGAGAAAAGCCCAGACGATACCGGCAATCGCCGGGGCGACCGCGTAGGGCACCAGGATGAAGGTCTTGTAGAGGGTTTGCCCGCGCAGCACGTGATGAGCCGCAAAGGCGAGGAGCAGCGCCACGCCGAGCGTCGTTACGCTCAAGGCGAGCGTGAAGACGATCGTGGCCCGCACGGCGGCCCAGTAGGGCGCGCTGCGCCAGAGTGCGGCGAGATTGTCGAGGCCGACCCACTGTTAGGCGTTCCAGTCTCGACCACTCACACGATTACGGGCGCAATCATTGGAGTAGGGGCGGCCCGACGCGTTTCTGCCGTTCGCTGGGGTATCGC
>JAJFBI010000476.1 GCA_020697385.1 Microvirga sp.
GCGAGACGTCCAGACCGACATAGTGCTCCATGGCTACCCTCCTCACGGTCAGGGCCCTGGCGTGGGCCTCGTCGATCTTAGAGGCTGACTGAAAAAGGTTGAGTGGCCTCAAGTCGCTGTGATTCCGTCGGATTTGCGAAGATTCGATGGAGGTCACGATGGTTTGGACTGAGGCCACTCGCCAACAGTATCGGCGAGATGGACTGCGGTATGCAAGCAATCTCACCGATGCCGAATGGGCATTGATCGAGCCGTTTATGCCAGCGGCTCGCCGGATCGGGCGTCCCCGCATCACCTGCCTGAGAGCCGTGGTCGAGGCCATCCTCTATCTGGCCTCGACCGGGTGCCAATGGCGCCAGCTGCCCAAGGAGTTCCCGCCGTATTCGACCGTGCAGGGCTACTTCTATGCCTGGTCACGGGACGGCACGTTCGAGCGGATCAACCATGTTCTCGTGGCTGCCTCGCGCGCGAGGGCCGGACGCGAGGCGAGCCCCTCGGCCGGCGTGATCGACAGCCAATCGGTGAAGACAACAGAAGCTGGCGGCCCGCGCGGCTTTGATGCCGGCAAGAAGATCAAGGGACGCAAGCGCCACATCATCACCGACACGCAGGGCCATCTGGTCGGGCTGCGCGTTCACACCGCCGACATCCAGGATCGGGACGGAGCCGTGGAGGTGCTGACGTCCATTCGCGCCCTTTATCCCTGGCTGCGCCATGTCTTTGCCGATGGCGGCTATGCGGGAGACAAGCTGCGCGACGCCCTCGCTGCTCTCGGGCACTGGTCGATCGAGATCATCAAGCGCTCGGATGCGGCCAAAGGCTTTGCGGTCCTCAAGCGCCGCTGGGTCGTGGAGCGAACCTTCGGTTGGCTTGGACGCTGCCGCCGCCTGGCCAAGGACTTCGAAGCCTCCATTGAAAGTGCGGTGGCTTGGATCTTCATCGCCCATATCCGGATGCTGACCAGACGGCTCACAAGATCCTGAAATCAGGCACGTCTTTCTGAGTCAGACACTTAGAGAGCTGATTCCCAGAGCCAGGTTATGGCGCGGCCCCGGAATTACCCCATGTGTGAAAACTCAAACAAGCTCGACCTTTGCGAACTATTCGTACAATTTCATGCTTCTGCACCACGATTTTCACGGTCTGCCGGTAGTTGCGAGACATAAAAGTGCGCCAAGTCAGGGCCGGTCAGGGTTTTCACACAGGCTCGACCCATTTGAGACCTTCGGCATCTGCATCGGCCGTGGCCCAACGGGGATCGCCAGCCCAGGCCAAATGCGATCAGGACATCGATTAGACCCCAAAGGGACCAACTGTGTCGGCGAGATTGGTCCGCTCAGGTCTTAGGCAGGTCATGGAAGAGGACAGCTTGTCCATTCTCCGGTACCTTGTTCCGGAATGCCCAAAGGTCCAGAACTGCGGGATCGTGCCATGCCCCGGACTACGTCACGCGCCCAGGCGCGGGCCCCCTCCGTGCTCGTTGACCTCGCCCTTCAGGGTGGTGGCTCCCATGGAGCCTTCGCCTGGGGTGTCCTGGATCGGCTGCTCGAGGAGCCTTGGCTTGGAATCGATGGGATCTCCGGCACCTCGGCCGGTGCGATGAACGCAGCCGTCCTGATTGACGGCTATGCCGAGGGCGGCCCCGATGGGGCTCGCGCCGCACTGGAGGGCTTCTGGCGGCGCGTTGCGCGCGCCGCGATTCTCAGCCCTTTCCGCCGTGGGCCACTCGACGTTCTGCTGGGCCGTTGGACCCTTGATAGCTCGCCCGCCTTCATTGCCCTCGATCTTGCAGCGCGGCTGGTCTCACCCTACGACCTGAACCCCACAGGCGCCAACCCTTTGCGCGACATCCTCGATGAGAGCATCAACTTCTCCCGTCTCACCCGGGCACCGATCAAGCTGTTTGTCACGACCACGAACGTCCGCACCGGCCATGGCCGGATCTTCCGCAACAATGACGTCACGCCGCACGTGCTGTTGGCCTCCGCCTGCCTTCCGTTCCTCTTTCAGGCAGTGGAGATCGAGGGCGAAGCGTACTGGGATGGCGGGTATGCCGGCAATCCGACGATCACGCCACTGGTGCGGGACTGCGCCTCGGACGATACCATCCTCGTGCAGATCAACCCGGTCGAGCGGGTCGGCATCCCGCGGACCGCGCGCGAGATCACCAACCGAGTCAACGAGGTCTCGTTCAACGCCACCCTGCTGAAGGAACTGCGGATGATTGCCTTGCTGCGGCAGGTGGCGGACCCAGGCGATTGCGAGGGGGCGTTGTGGGCGCAAATGCGGGTCCATCGGATTGCAAGCGCGGCCATGACCGATCTGGGCTACTCTTCCAAGCTCAATGCTGAGTGGGACTTCCTGTGCTACCTCCGGGACGAAGGGCGCCGCTCGGCGGATGCCTTCTTGGAGGCGCATGCAGATGACCTGGGAGTCCGATCATCCCTCGACATTGATGCCGTCGTTGAGGGGAGGGGCTGATTTCTATGGCCTCCTCGGAGGCTTAGCCTGGTTCCTCCAAGCTTGGTAGATCGAACATATCCGACCATGGTGCCGATCTTCGCGCGACAAGGCTGGATCACCCCGGGGCGCACCGTGGATATGGCCATTGTCTTGCAGGGCAGGGCTCCTGTTCAATGCCCCTGCAATCCGTCACCAAGCGCTCTGTTCGACGTTTGGGCGGCGGAGCGTATCAGCGGGGATCTGTCGGCAGGGCTGCGCGGATGCGCCGCGAGAAATCGGGGACGTCATTCGCCGCCTGCGCCGCCTCGTTGATCAGGGAGCGCCGCCGCAGTTCGTCGAACGGGAGCGTCGTGTCGACCCGACCCGAGTGGTAGAGATAGCTGTCGATCAAACCGTTGAAGAGATGGCGTATGTTGAACCGGCCTTCCCGGCCGGCGGCATTGGCGTAGCGTATGATGTTGATCGTGCAACTGTTACTCAGCAGGTGGTAGAACTCCGGCCGATCGGCGAGCTCGTTGATCCGATCGAGATAGACCAGCAGGAGCTGGCGGGCATTCTCGGCGGAGGTGTTGAGGCGATAGAGATACACCGTCTCGTCGCGGTGGTTGGTGCGCACGCTGACGATGTCACGCTCGTCCCCCACCACATAGATCAGCTCGAACTGCTTGAAGAGGGAGGCGAGGGGGTCGAAGCCCTCGCCGACTTCCGGTCGCGTCTCGATGGAGATGCTCAGGGGTGGCGCGTTGTCAAAGATGAAGCTCAGGAAGGTGTGCCCAACCGGTCCCTCGCTCCAGTACGAGACGTAGAAGTCGAGGCCGCTCAGGTGGGAGAGCAACACCTCACGTTCCTCGTACCGCACCGTGAAATCATCCACACTGCGATAGTCGAAGTTGCGCACCCCGGTGAGGCGCACGCGGTCGCCGTTGATGAAGGCTCGCGGCATCACCGAAACCTCCGGCCGCCACGGGCGATCATGTGAGGGCTGGATGGTCGTCCACCACGCAACCACGCCGAGAAACAGCCCGATTACGATGGCAGGCATTCGCGGCTGACGCGATAGCCGGAGCGCCCAGACCGAGAAAGCCGCAAAG
>JAJFBI010000477.1 GCA_020697385.1 Microvirga sp.
GTCCTCGACCACAGGTTCACAAGCCTCGACCTTGCGGCTCGACACCACCACCTTGGCTCCGAGCGATGCCATGGTTTCAGCAATGGAGCGGCCGATGCCTCGGCTCGAGCCGGTGACGATGGCGACCTTTCCGGTGAGATCGAAGGGGTTCGTCATGCGGCAGGCCCTGCATTGTGCGGCCGGTCGGCCGGCTTGTACTTCGCGAGTTCGATCTTCGCCACGGTCTCGCGATGCACCTCATCAGGGCCATCCGCGAGTCTCAGCACGCGGGCACGGGCATAGGCGTAAGCCAAGTGGAAGTCTTGGGATACGCCACCGCCGCCGCAGACTTGTATGGCTCGATCCACGACCTTCTGCGCCACGTTCGGCGCCACCACCTTGATCATGGCGATTTCGGCGCGCGCCGCCTTGTTGCCGACCTCGTCCATCATGCGCGCGGCCTGCAAGGTGAGCAGGCGCGCTTGGTCGATCTCTATGCGCGACTCGGCAATCCAGTGGCGCGTCACGCCATGATCGGCCACCTGCCTGCCGAAGGTGCTGCGCGACAGGGCGCGCTTGCACATCGTCTCCAAGGCTCGCTCGGCCAAGCCGATGGAGCGCATGCAGTGGTGGATGCGGCCAGGGCCGAGCCTCCCTTGAGCGATCTCGAAGCCGCGTCCTTCACCGAGCAGGATGTTGGAGGCGGGCACACGCACGTTCTCGAACAGAACCTCCGCATGACCGTGCGGCGCGTCGTCGTAGCCGAACACGGTGAGTGGACGGATCACCTGCACGCCGGGCGCGTCCATTGGCACCAGGATCATCGATTGCTGCTGGTGCTTGGGCCCGTCCGGATTCGTCTTGCCCATGACGATCGCAATCTTGCAGCGCGGGTCCATGGCCCCGGAGGTCCACCATTTGCGCCCGTTGATGACGTATTCATCGCCCTCGCGGCGGATCTCGGTGCGGATGTTGGTGGCATCCGACGAGGCCACCTCCGGCTCGGTCATGGCAAAGCACGAGCGGATCTCGCCGTCCATCAGGGGCTTGAGCCAGCGCTCCTTGTGCTCCTCCGTGCCATAGAGAATGAGCGTCTCCATGTTGCCGGTGTCGGGCGCGGAGCAGTTGAACGGCTCGGCCCCGATGGGTGAGCGCCCCATGATCTCGCACACCATGGCGTATTCGAGGTTTGACAGGGAATCTGGGTAGTGGCGCTTGGGCAAGAACAGGTTCCACAGCCCTTGAGCCTTGGCGCGCTCCTTCAGATCCTCCATGACCGGCGCCACGCCCCAGCGGTTGGGCATGGCGTTGAGCTGCTGCTCGAAAATCTCTTCAGCCGGATAAACATGGGCCTCCATGAATTCCGTGACGCGGTGGCGCAGTTCTTGAGCCCGTGGGCTTATGGAAAACAGCATCGACGTCTCCTGTCAGGCCGCAATGAGGCCGCCGGTTTCGGCAAGCTTGGAGAGATGATGATCGGCATCGCCGAACAGCGTGTCGATCATCGTCACGCGCTTGAAGAGATGGCCGACCTTGTACTCCATGGTCATGCCGACGCCGCCATGCAACTGGACCGCCTGTTGCCCGACGAAGCGGCCGGAGCGGCCGATCTGCACCTTCGCGGCCGAGATCGCCTTGCGGCGCTCTTCGGCATTCTGATCCTGCGCCATCATGGCAGCGAACATCGCCATGCTGCGTCCCTGTTCGACGGCGATGAACATCTCGGAAGAGCGGTGCTGCAGCACCTGGAACGACCCGATGGTGGCGTTGAACTGCTTGCGGGTCTTCAGGTAATCGACCGTGAGCTTCAGCATCTCGTCCATGGCGCCGATAGCCTCGGCCGCAAGGGCTGCAATGGCGATGTCGGTCACCTTCTCCACAACGGGCAAGGCGCCTTCCGGGTTGCCGATGACATCCCCGGCATCGACGCGCACGGATTCCAGCGTCACCTCGGCGGCGCGCTGCCCGTCCTGAGTGGGATAGCCGCGTCGGGAGACGCCGGGTGCATTCGCGTCGACGAGGAAGAGGCCAATGCCGTCACGGTCACGACGCGAGCCTGCGACGCGGGCCGTCACTAGGATTTTGTCTGCACTGTCGCCATGCAGCACGACGCTCTTCTGCCCGTTGAGAACGAAGCTGCCGCCGTCGCGCTGTGCCGTCGTTCCGACATCGAAGAGATCGTAGCGCGATTGCCGCTCGGTGTGCGCGAAGGCGAGGCGAAGATCGCCCGATGCGATCTGGGGCAGGTAGGTGGATTTCTGCTCCTCGCTGCCGCCGTGCTGCAGCAGACCGCCGCCGAGGATGACCGTGGCGAGATAGGGCTCGAGCGCCAGCGAGCGCCCGAAGGCTTCCATGATCGTCATGGTCTCCACGGGACCGCCGCCGAAGCCGCCATGGGCCTCGTCGAATGGGAGCGCGAGGAGGCCAAGTTCCGCATAGGCGCTCCACAATGCCCGGCTCCAGCCCTCCGGCTCCTTGGCATAACGCTGGCGGCTCTCGAAGTCGTAGCGGTCCGCCATGAGGCGATCGACGCTGTCCTTCAGAAGGCGCTGTTCTTCGCTGAGATCAAAGTCCATGTCTTGTCTCCTTGTCATTTCCGGCCGGAGCGCAGCGGAGGGGAAGGGAATCCATCAATTCGAGTGTGCGGGTGGATCCCCTTCCCGGTCCTTTTGGACCGCCGGGGATGACATTCGTCGTCAGAACCCTAGAATCGCCTTGGCGATGATGTTCTTCTGGATCTCGTTCGAGCCGCCGTAGATCGAGATCTTGCGCCAGTTGAAATAGGTCGGCGCCGCAGTGCTTGCCCAATCCGGTCCGTCGGTGGGCTCGTTGCGGCCTTCCTCTTCCGGATGGTACGGCATGGCGAAGGGGCCGACGACCTCCATCAGCAGCTCGGTCGTGGCCTGCTGGATTTCCGAGCCTTTGATCTTGAGGATCGAGGAAGCCGGATCGGGCTTGCCCTTCTCGCGCCGGCTCTCGGCCGCCACCACGCGCAGCTGCGTCATCTCCAGCGCCTTCAGCTCCACCTCGACGGCGGCGAGCTTCTCGCGGAAGCGCGGGATCTCGATCAGCGGAACGTCCCCGATGCGCTCGAGGCTTGCAAGCTCCCGCACGCGCTTCAGGCGCGCCTTCGAGATGCCGATACGGGCAATGCCCACGCGCTCATTGCCGAGCAGGAACTTGGCGTAGTCCCAACCCTTGTTCTCCTGACCGACGAGGTTTTCCACCGGCACGCGCACGTCGTCGAGGAACACCTCGTTGACCTCGTGCCCGCCATCGATGGTCTGGATCGGACGCACGGTGATTCCCGGCGTCTTCATGTCGATGAGCAGGAAGGAGATACCCTCCTGCTTCTTCACAGCAGAATCCGTGCGCACCAGGCAGAAGATCCAGTCCGCATGCTGAGCAAGCGTGGTCCATGTCTTCTGGCCGTTGACGATGTAATGGTCGCCCTCGCGCTTCGCCGTGGTCTTGAGCGACGCGAGGTCGGAGCCGGCGCCCGGCTCCGAGAAGCCTTGGCACCACCAATCGTCGAGATTGGCGATGCGCGGCAGGAAGCGGCGCTTCTGATCCTC
>JAJFBI010000478.1 GCA_020697385.1 Microvirga sp.
GGACGAGCTGCGCGGTCGTCGGCGTTCGCGCCAGATCGGCGACACCCACATGGAGGCGAAGCTGGTCGCCGCCGGCGGATGAGAAGATCGCCGCGAAGATCACGAAGATGAGCGGCGGCAGCACGAATGCCATGGCCAGCGCGCCGCGATCCCTGAGCAGGGTCAGAAACATGACGCGAGCTGCCGGGAAGATCATGAGCGCGCACCTTCCACATGGGCGAGCACGTGCTCGAGCCCCGGTTCCCGCAGGCGGATCTCGTGCAGGTCCACTCCATGCCGCTGGAGCCCAGCCGACAAGGATGCGAAACCTTCCACGCCCGTCGACCACGAGGTCCATTCGAGTGGGCTGGTGCCAGGGGTCAGCCCCAGACGTTCGAGAGTACGCTTTATGCTGTCGTCCGGCTCCCGACCTAAGCTCACCACAACCTCGCGCCTGTCCCCGAACATACGACGCAGAATATCACCGACAGGCCCCTCCTCAGCCATCCGACCTGATGCGATGATACCGATCCGGTCTGCCAGGGCCCTGGCCTCATCAAGATCGTGAGTCGTGAGCAGAATGGCCGTGCCGTTATCCCGCAGCCGCCTCAAAGCGCGGTGCAGGGACAATCGGGCATCCACATCGACACCGACGGTGGGCTCGTCCAGCAGCAGAAGCCGGGGCCGCGTCAGCAGGGCTGCGGCGATGTTGGCCCGGCGCTTATACCCGCCGGAAAGATGGTCGATCAGATCCTGCTGCCGGCCCTCCACCTGCACGAGCGCCATGGCCTCCTCGACCCGAAGGGGAATATCGCGCTTCGACAACCCGGCCATTCCTGCCATGATCTCAAGGTTCTCCCGGACCGTCAGGCGCGGATAGAGGGCAATGTCCTGCGGAACCAGGCTCATCATCCGCCGGGGCGCTGCCTCCCGACCAGGATCGCCGCCGAACGCCTGCACCGCACCGGATGTCGGCCGGAGTTGGCCTGTGAGAAGGCGCATCAGGGTGGTTTTGCCTGTCCCGTTGCGTCCGAGCAGGGCGAAGATCTCACCTGAGTACAGGGACAAGTCCAGTCCCCGCAGAACCTCGCGCGCGCCCAGCCGAACATGAACCTCGGTCAGACATGCGATTGGCGCCCGATGGGCAGGCATGGGGTTTTGGCTCGCCAACAGGTTCTGACGCGCAGGGATGACCGTCTCCTAAAAAAGGCGATGAGTGCGGCAGGCCGCCTTACGTCAGGAACCTAGCTCCGTTTCCGGTTTCGGGAAGAGCACGCATTGATGTGATCGCCGGGCGGGCCCGAGGCTCTCGCATTCTTAAGGCTTTGCGCCAAGTTTGTCCTGGCCGTCCAGGATGCCGGCTTCAACGAGGGGCACCATTCATGCTTCGATCAACCATCGGAATGATCGCCATTCTCATGCTCACCTATGGCGTAGAGGCAGCTCCGCTGACCGTCCAGGTGGAGGGCGCCAATCCCGGCCAGGGTCCGGTTCTGGTCGGCATCTGTTCCGGCTCCCTGGATTTCGGGTCCTGCCGGTACAGCCAGAATGTGCAGCCCCCGGCGGCGGAGTTCCAGGTTCTGTTCCCGGATGTTCTGGAAGGTTCCTACGCCATCGCTGTCTTCCAGGACACGAACGGCAACAACAACCTCGACCGGGACCAAAGAGGCCTTCCCCTGGAGCCCTACGGCTTCAGTAATGGCACGGGCCGCACCGCCCCGCCTTCGTTCGAGGCTGCGCGTATCAGCGTTGCCGGTCCTACTCTCACGAGGGTACGGATCGCCCGCTCGCCTCTGGCACGGTAGGATTTTCCCTCTTCGATCCGGCGAGGTTGGCACCAAAGTGAATTTCAGGGGTTGCACAGCGCAAGCGCCGGAGCTAATTGAAACGGGCCGTTAAAGGCGTCGGAGCGTAGCGCAGCCCGGTTAGCGCACTAGTCTGGGGGACTAGGGGTCGGAGGTTCAAATCCTCTCGCTCCGACCATTTTCTTCAAAGATCGTAGGAACAGAGCTCCAGAGGGCAGCCTCGGAGAGTTCCCGTGCGCTTGGCGCCGCCCCTACCCTTGCCCAGACAAGCAGTGCCTCGTCCACCATGCCGTCCGTCGCATCGGACAGCATGTCCATGAACCATGCCGGACGACAAAAAAGGCCCGCTCCAATGAAGTTTGGAGCGGGTTAGGAGTCTCAGGAGCAATCCTTGGAGGGATCTTCATCCAACCCTCCGCCAAGCGGATTGTTTCAGGGTGCGGCGTTCCATCCCACTGCCTGAGCCGAGTTCTTCCTGCCGAACTCTTGTGTGGACCAGCCGTTTGTCTCCAGCCGGAGAAGGCTGGAGAAATAGGCCGTGCATAGGTTGTGACGTCACAGGACGATGCACGGCGCGAGTGCCCGAGCACTTCGGTTGAGCCGCACATGTTTGCTTCCGTCCTGGAGCGGAACACCGACGCTCTGCAGCGCAAGCGACAGGCACCGGAAAAGGTGCTCGACGGGCTGTCGGAATGCGAGGAGAGCGACTGGTCGTGACGACGACCTTAAGGAAACCAGGCCGTGATGGGAAAAATGGTGGGCGGTGAGGGGATCGAACCCCCGACCTGCGGTGTGTAAAACCGATGCTCTACCAGCTGAGCTAACCGCCCGACAGGCCTGACATAAAAACAGAAGGCCAACAACGCAAGCGCTGCTGGCTTTCTTTACAGGCAAACACCGTCTAAAAGCGATTACTTCGCGTTGACGGCGTCCTTCAGGCCGGCGCCTGCACGGAACTTGGGGGTCTTGGAAGCGGGAACCTTGACCTTCTCGCCGGTGCGCGGGTTGCGGGCCTCGCCGGCAGCGCGGTTGGTCACCACGAACGTGCCGAAACCGACGATCTTCACCTCGTCACCCTTCTTCAGGGCGCCAGTGATCGCCTCGATGGCGGCGTCGATCGCATCGCCAGCCTGGCCACGGGAAAGGCCCACCTTGTCGGCAACAGCCGCAACGAGCTCGCCTTTATTCATCGTCTTATCCTCCAGTGATCACAGCGGCCGAAAAGAAATGGTCCACCGTTTCAGGGATGACTCGTTTGGCGCAAAGCTTGTCCGTAAGCAAGCCCAGAAGTAGCTGGAATTACGTGTTTTTTAGCACTTCCCGGCAAAAAGAAGCCCCCGGATTGTGGTCCGGGGGCTTCTAACGTTACGTCAGTTATCACGTCAGTGGGCGACAACTCCAGTCGAGTCGTCGTCGACAGCGGGCTTCTGGCCCTTAGGAACGGATGCCTCGTCCCACTCGATCGGCTCGGGCATGCGCACGAGGGCATGCTGGAGAACCTGATCCATCATGGAGACCGGCACGATCTCCAGGCCGTTCTTCACGCTCGCCGGGATATCGACCAGATCCTTGGCGTTCTCCTCGGGGATCAGCACCTTCTTCATGCCGCCGCGAAGCGCCGCCAGGAGCTTCTCCTTCAAGCCGCCGATGGGCAGCACCCTGCCCCGCAGCGTCACCTCACCCGTCATGGCGATGTCACGGCGAACCGGGATCCCTGTGATGACGGAGACGATGGCAGTGGCCATTGCGATACCGGCCGACGGACCA
>JAJFBI010000479.1 GCA_020697385.1 Microvirga sp.
CGCCCGCTCGAGCAGGGGCTCCAGGCCGTGCGTGTCGTGCAGGTTCGCGGCGGAGACCAGGACGGCAAGGACGAAGCCGAACGAGCAGGTCAGGACGTGCCCGCAATGAGCTGATAACAGCTATTGTGGCGAGCGGCGTAGGAGCCGCTCCGCAAGCTCGAACAGGAGGAAGGCCACAATGGCCAGACCGACGATTATTCCCCAGTGGATGAGGCTGACGGGTGTCGTGCCGAAGATGCGTTGCAGAACCGGCAGGTAGGTAAGCGCCAGCTGGAGCAGCACGACTGTGAGGCAGGCAAGGAGCAGAGGCCGCATCCTGCTCAAGGGCCGGCGCGGCTCCTTTCCGGTCAAGTTGCGCACACTGAGCAGCAGGGAGATCTCCATCCCGACCAGGACGTTCAGGGCAAGGGTACGGGCCGAGGAGATAGACAATTCAAGTTCGGTCGCAGCCACGAAGACGGCAATGGTGAGGCCGCTGATGACCAGGACCGCCATGACGATGTGCCGTGCCAGAGCACCGGAGATGAGAGGCTCGCGCGTGTCCCGCGGTGGGCGTTGCATGACGTCAGGTTCGGACGGCTCGACGCCAAGTGCCAACGCCAGGGTCACGGCTGTCACCATATTGACCCACAGGATCTGCAGTGTGGTCAACGGCAGCTGCTCGCCGATAGTGATGGCGACGATAATAGTGAGCGCCTGCGCGCAGCTCGTTGCGAGCGTGAATGCGATGCCCTTGCGCAGATTGTCGTAGATCGTCCGGCCTTCTTCCACCGCCGCCGTGAGCGTGGCGAAATTGTCGTCTGCCAAGACCATCCGCGCCGCTTCCTTAGCAGCCTCAGTACCGCGCGCGCCCATTGCAACGCCGATATCAGCCCGCTTCAGGGCCGGAGCGTCGTTAACACCGTCGCCGGTCATGGCGACGATCTCGCCCCGGCTTTGCAGCGCCTCGACCAGCCGCAGCTTCTGCTCGGGCGCTACTCGAGCGAAGACGTGCGTCCGAGCGGCGTGCTCGGGCAGATCCGCGTCGGCGATGGTGGCGAGCTCTTGGCCCGTGATCACCTCGTCGCTGTCCGTGAGGCCGATCTCACGGGCGATGGCACGGGCGGTCACGGCATGGTCGCCGGTGATCATCTTGGTTGTGATCCCGGCCTCACGGCAGCGCGCGATCGCCGTCACCGCCTCAGGCCGCGGCGGGTCAATCAGCCCGACTAGGCCGAGCAGGATGAGACCCTCGGCAATGCTCGCCTCGTCGAGCGGCCCATCCTTGCTCACCGGCTTGACGGCAACCGCCAGCACCCGTTTGCCGTCAGCAGCGAGGCGCTCGGTCTTATTCTCCCAGGCTGTAAGGTCGATGGGGATGGTGCGGCCGCCATGCTGGACAGAGCTGCATCTTGGCAGAACCCGCTCGACGGCACCTTTCACTAGGACTTGGCCCTCGTCACCGAACCGGTTCAGGCTCGCCATGTACTGACGCTCGGATTCGAACGGGATCGTGGCAGTCCGAGGATGGGCTGTTGCTTCGGCGGTCAGATCGAGGCTCAGCTTCATGGCGAGCGTGAGCAGTGCCCCTTCGGTTGGGTCGCCGGTGACGCGCCAACCGTCATCGTTGCGCGCAAGGCTGGCCTCGTTGCAGAGCAGGCCGGCGCGTGCGAGCTCGATGAGGGTCTCGCGCGCCTCACCTACGGCCGGCTCCCCATCCTTGAGCACCGCACCTTCGGGCGCGTAGCCGACGCCCGTCACAGTGAAGGTTCCCTCCGCGGTAACGATCGTCTGGATTGTCATCTCGTTCGAGGTGAGGGTGCCGGTCTTGTCGGTACAGATCACGGTCACCGAGCCCAGCGTCTCGACCGAGGGCAGGTGGCGGACAATCGCCTTCCGCCGCGCCATGCGCTGCACGCCTACGGCAAGGGCGATGGTCATGATCGCAGGTAGGCCTTCTGGGATCGCGGCTACGGCAATCCCAACCCCGGCCATGAACATCTCCGCCACTGGAAAGCGCCAGACGAGGATGCCGAAGGCGCAGATCGCCACCGCGAGTGCCAGGACGATGATGGTGAGCCGGCGGGCGAACTGATCGAGCTGACGCATCAAGGGTGTACTTAGATTTGTCACACCCTTGAGGAGCCGCTCGATCCGGCCGAGCTCGGTCGAGATGCCCGTAGCCGCGACCACGCCCGTGGCTTGGCCATAAGCCACGAGCGTGCCCGAGTAGGCCATGCAGCGTCGGTCGCCTAGGCTGGCGTCAGCAGCCACCGGTGCCACGGTCTTGTCCACTGGCACCGACTCGCCCGTGAGCGCCGCCTCCTCGCACTGCAGGCTGTTGACCCCGAGGAGCCGTATATCGGCCGGCACACGATCACCCGACTGCAGGAAGACCACGTCCCCTGGAACGACCTCTCCGGCCGGCACCGTGGTCCGCTCACCGTCGCGCACCACGGTTGCATGCGGCGAGAGCATGCTGCGGATCGCATCCAACGCGGCTTCGGCCTTGCCCTCCTGGATAAAGCCCACGGTCGCATTGATGACGGCAACACCGAGAATGACGAGAGCATTCTCCCACTCGCCCAGGAGGACGGCGACCGCCGCTGCACCGAGCAGGACATGGATCAGGGGGTTTTGGAACTGTGCCATGAAACGGGCCAGGGCACCGCGTCTGGCCGGCGGCGGCAGGCGGTTGGGCCCGAAGCGCTCAAGGCGCGCTCTGGCCTCGGCCGACGAGAGACCTTCTGCAGCCGCGCTCAGCTGCTCGAGCACCGCCTGTGCCGAGAGCGCATGCCAGGCGGTCGTCTCGATGTCCTGTGCCGACGACGAGGCGGGACTCGTGGCGATGTCGTTCATCGAGGCCCCCTGCTTTAGACGGACAAGACCTATCCGTTCCCTTGCGCCCCTGTGCCGTCGCTGCCTAGTAGGTTCTTGTGGATTTGGCCGTTCTTGACGATCACAACGAGGTTGCGGTTGTAGATCTGTAGAAGCACTAGGTCCTGGGTCGGACCGCCATCGATCAGCAGCATGTCGGCCAAACGCCAGCCTCGATCACGCCGAGCTTGGTTTCCTTGTAGGGATTGCGCTCGCCACTGAGGGCAAAGAGCCGGCTATTGCCCAAGTGGCAACTTCAGGACCTCAACATTCGTGAACACCTTGTCGAGCCGGATGAGCAGCTCGTTCTCCTGAAACGTCCCCTGCGGCTGGAACAGAAGGCCAATGCCAAATGCGTCCCTTAGCCCGTGCGCGTTGAAGCGCTTGAGCCAGTGGCGGACCGTGCCCCCACATAGGCCCATCCGGGCGCTGATCTCCGGCACCTTTAGGCTCTCCAGAGCCTGCATCACGGTCTTTGCTCGGCGCAGAGGCCGCGCCCAGGCTGCGCGGGCGTGCCATCCGCCCGAGCTACATTCGCTCCTCATCGCTCGGGTGCGCACCCGAATCCGCAGCGTAGATCGCCTCGAGGCGGTGCTGGGACTTTCAGCAGCGCGGCCTAGCTCGGGGCGTGTAGGCTGCCTGCAAGGAGTAGGGGCCCATCCGTCATCTCCCTTCCACGGGTCTCACC
>JAJFBI010000480.1 GCA_020697385.1 Microvirga sp.
GCTTCAACCTGGAACCTCATGGACGTGCGTCCCGTGGAAATCAGGTCGGCGTAGACCGAGACCTCGTCACCCACATGAACCGGGGTGTGAAAGACCATCCCGTCGACGGCAACAGTCACGCAGCGCCCTCGTGCACGCCGAGCGGCTGCATTGCCGGCGGCCAAGTCCATCTGCGCCATCAGCCAACCACCAAAAATATCTCCCGCTGGGTTCGTATCCGAGGGCATTGCAATCGTCCGGATGACAGCCTCGCGCGTACCGGGGATTTCGACGCTCATGATCGCTCCCTTCCTGGCTCCAGCCGTCTCACTCAATGCTCCAGGATCGGCCTGATTTCCTGGAGATTTCCGATGGTGTGCTCCAGGTGGCGGCGCAGGGCCTGCGAGGCCTCTTCATTCCGCTCCCGCTCCAGCAGGTCGAGGATCTGGAGGTGCTCCTCGCATTGCTGCCGGTAGCGCTTGCGGTCGACCATTGAGCGATACGAGAGCAGGCGCCTGACACGGTTGATGCGACGGACCGCCTCCAGGAAGAACGGATTGCCGGATGCGCCGATGATGGCCTCGTGAAAGCGCACGCCCCGTTCGTGGAGCGCGGCGGCACTGTCGGTCTCGATGGCGCCGCCGAGAAGGCGGACCTCTGCTTCGCGGCAGCGGGCGGCGATGTCGGGCTCAAGGCGGTAGGTCGGCTCCAGCAACGCCGCAGGTTCGAGGGCGAGCCGCACCCGGTAGGTCTGCTCCAGGCTCTCCGGCGTGGTCAACATTGGCGAGAACGACCAGCCATAACCAGGACGGCGTTCGGCCCAGCCCTCCTGGGCAATCCGGCCCAACACCGCGTTCAACTGTGCCTTGGAGATCCCGTAGGTTTCCTTGAGGTACGCCTCGGAGGCCGGTTCAGGCAGGCGGCCTTGGAGGTGGTCTTCCGCAATCCTGAAGTAGACCTCAGCGGCGTCATCCTTGGTGGATAGTCCAAGGGTCTCGGGAGACACGTCCTTCACGTCTGACACGAAGTAGCCGCGGTTGCGCTGATGCGTCAGGACGCCCTTGGCGGCGAGCAGTTGCAGCGCTTGGCCCACTGGGAAACGCGAGACGCTGAACCGCTCGGCTAGTCCCTGTGCGGTGAGGTGCGTTCCTGTGGCCAGCGCGCCACTTCGGATATGCTCCAGGATCTGTGCGGCGAGACCTTCGGTCAACTCGCGTTTTCCGTTGACCGCGCGCTCCCCGGCTGAACTCATGAACATACCCTCGCACTCGACTCTCAAGACGGCTCGCCTTTCCTTTACCCGATTTGCTACATTCACGGTATCCTCGGGTACGCGGCCAAAGGATACCGGCTCTCCCTCCATCAATCCTCGGCCGTCCTGAACCGGCTCAGTCCCTTCATGACAAACGGTGCCAGGAGCGCCATCGCAGACAGCGACAGCAACGTGGCCGATCCTGGATTTTGGAAGAAGACCATCGGGTCGCCCAAAGTCATCTGCATGGCCCTCCGGAGCTGAGCCTCGGCCATGGGGCCGAGGATGAGGCCAACCACCATGGGCGCAACCGGATAGTCCCAGCGGCGCATTAGCAGGCCCAGGAAGCCGCACACGAACAGCATTCCGACCTCGACCACCGAGGGCTTCGCCGCAACCGTGCCCATGGCGGCGAACACGAGGATGCCCGCGTAGAGCCACGGCTGCGGGATAGCCAGCAACCGCACCCACAGCCCGACCAGAGGCAGGTTGAGGACAAGGAGCATGGCGTTGGCGATGAAGAGACTGGCCACCAGTCCCCAGACCAGGGCCGGGTTCTCTGTGAACAGGAGCGGACCGGGGTTGAGCCCATACTGCTGGAACCCGGCCAGCATGATGGCCGCCGTGGCCGAGGTCGGAAGCCCGAGCGTCAGCAACGGGACGAGCGTTCCGGCCGCGGAGGCGTTGTTGGCGGCCTCGGGACCGGCGACACCCTCGATGGCGCCATGGCCGAACTCCTCCGGATGCTTCGAGAGCTTCTTCTCGGTCACATAAGACAGGAACGTGGGCACCTCGGCGCCGCCAGCAGGCAGTGCCCCGATGGGGAAACCGAATGCCGCTCCACGCAGCCACGGCTTCCAGGAGCGCCGCCAATCCTCCCGGGTCATCCAGAGCGAGCCCCTGATGGGCACGATCTCCTCGGGATTGCCCTTGAAGCGCGAAGCCACGTACAGGGCCTCGCCGACCGCAAACAGGCCGACGGCGAGCGTGGTGACCTCGACGCCGTCGAAGAGCTCGGGAACACCGAAGGCCATGCGGGCTTGTCCGGTAAGCTTGTCGATCCCGACGAGGCCCAGCATCAGTCCGATCGTCAGGCTCGTCAGCCCACGCAAGGGGGAGTCGCCGAAGGTGGCAGACACCGTCACGAAGGCGAGCACCATGAGAGCGAAGTAGTCCCAAGGGCCGAAGTTGACGGCCAATTCCACCAGCCACGGTGCCAGGAACGCCAGCCCGATGGTGGCAATGGTGCCCGCAACGAAGGAGCCGATGGCGGAGGTGGCGAGTGCAGGACCCCCGCGGCCTGCCTTGGCCATCTTGTTGCCCTCGATGGCGGTTGCCACCGACGCGCTCTCGCCGGGCGCGTTGATGAGGATCGCGGTGGTCGATCCGCCGTACATGCCGCCGTAGTAGATGCCGGCGAACATGATGAGCGAGCCGGTGGGATCGAGCTTGAAGGTGACGGGCAGGAGCAGCGCCACTGTCAGGGCCGGACCGATGCCGGGCAGCACGCCAACGGCGGTGCCAAGAAGAACGCCGACGGCCGCAAACAGCAGCTTCGAGGGCTCAAGGGCAACCAGGAAGCCCTGGCCGAGGGAGAGAAACGAGTCCATGGCAGGCTCCTTCAGAACAGGCGCTCAAGCGGCCCCGCCGGCAGGGACAGCGTCAGGAGCTTGCTGAACAGCAAATGGATCGCGACACCGAGGCCCAACCCGATGGCGGCATCCACCAGCAGCGCACGCCGCCCGAACGCCCGTGCTGTGGCGGCAAAGAGGATGGTCGTCGCGAGAATGAAGCCAGCGCCGAACGCGATGCAGAGCAGTAGGGCCACAAGGCCGAGCGCGATCCAGCCAATCGCGACGCCATCAGCGTGCTCCGGGACGGGCAGCCCATCCCTGAATGCCACCACGATGTGCCCCAGACCGAGGGTGGCAAGTGCCACCGCAACCACATACGGCATCGCCGCAGGCCCGATCCCGTAGGTGGCCGATAAGGTCTGGGCAGCCGCATCCCGCCAAACCAGCGCGGCGAACACGAACAGGGCGAGACCGACCACCAGCGCGCGCTTGTCCGCGCGCCGCTTTGCAAGCAGCGACATTGCAAGATCATCCTGTGACGTTGAAGCAGGAAAAGGGGAGCCCGCATGGGCTCCCCCAATCTTAATTTTACGACTTTACGAGACCGACCGACTTGAGCACGTCGCCGACGCGAACCTCCTCCTCCTTGAGGAAGGCCGTGAAGGGTTCGCCGGCGAGATAGAAGTCTTCCCAGCCGCGCTGCTTGAGGATCTCGGCCCATTCCTTCGACTTGACCACC
>JAJFBI010000481.1 GCA_020697385.1 Microvirga sp.
GGAAAAGCCATGACCGCCCAGATTTCCAGAGCCGCCAACGACTCCCTCGCACCCAACGATCTCGAGGCCTGGTGGCTTCCGTTCACGGCCAACCGCTCGTTCAAGCAGCGGCCCCGCATGATCGCCCGCGCCAAGGACATGTACTACTACACGCCCGAGGGTCGTGAGGTGATCGACGGGGCCGCCGGCCTCTGGTGCTGCAACGCGGGCCACAACCGGGACGAGATCACCCAGGCCATCCAGGCCCAGGCCGCGGAACTCGACTACTCGCCGGCCTTCCAGTTCGGCCATGCGGGCGGCTTCGCCCTCGCGTCGCGCCTCGCCCAGCTCGCCCCCGGCGACCTCAACCACGTGTTCTTCTGCAACTCGGGCTCCGAGGCCGTGGACACGGCGCTCAAGGTGGCCCTCGCCTACTGGAACGCCAAGGGCCAGGGCAGCAAGACGCGGCTGATCGGCCGCGAGCGCGGCTATCACGGCGTCGGCTTCGGCGGCATCTCGGTGGGCGGCATCGTCAAGAACCGCCAATTCTTCGGCTCGCTGCTGGCGGGCGTCGATCACCTGCCCCACACCTATAACCGCGAGCAGCAGGCCTTCTCCCGTGGCGAGCCCGAATGGGGCGCGCATCTCGCGGACGAGCTCGAGCGCATCGTAGCGCTTCACGACGCCTCGACGATTGCAGCCGTGATCGTCGAGCCGATGGCCGGTTCCACGGGCGTGCTGGCTCCGCCGAAGGGTTATCTCAAGCGCCTGCGCGAGATCTGCGACAAGCACGGCATCCTGCTGATCTTCGACGAGGTCATCACCGGTTTCGGCCGCCTCGGCACGGCCTTTGCCGCCGAGCGCTACGGCGTCATCCCGGACATGATCACCTTCGCCAAGGGGGTGAATTCAGGCGCCGTGCCCATGGGCGGCGTGATGGTGCGCCGAAGGGGCCGGAGCACATGATCGAGCTGTTCCACGGCTACACCTATTCCGGCCATCCGCTCGCCTGCGCGGCCGCGCTCGCCGCCCAGGACATCTACCGGGACGAGAAGCTGTTCGAACGGGCAAAGACCCTGGAGCCAATCTGGGCCGATGCGATCCATGGCCTGAAGGGTCTGCCGAACGTGCTCGACATCCGCACCATCGGGCTTGTCGGCGCCATCGATCTCGCCTCGCGCCCCGACGCGGTGGGCGCCCGCGCCTTCGAGGCCATGGACCGCGGCTTCCAGGAGCACGGCATCATGATGCGCATCACCGGCGACACCATCGCCCTCTCGCCGCCGCTGGTCATCACCGAGGAGCAGATCGGTGAGATCGTCGACAAGCTCACCAAGGTGATCAAGGCGGTGGCGTAAGGACGAACAGCCTTCATCCTACCCTCCACGTCATGGCCGGGCTTGTCCCGGCCATCTCATTGCAGAGGCTTGAAGGCGTGGATCCCCGAACCACACCCGGGGAGGACGAAGAGGGTGTCATCCCGGACGGCGCAAGCCGATCCGGGATCGCGTGCAGGACTGAGCGCCGGAACCTCCACACTGTCATCCCCGCGAAGGCGGGGATCCATAACCACGACGTTTTAAGGAGGGCGAACCGCGTCGCGCTTCGTTCTGCCTCGTCGGCGGTTATGGATCCCGGGCTCCGCTACGCGGCCCCGGGATGACAGTGCTAGGCTGGTTTGCACGATCCCGGATCTCCGCTGCGCTTCGTCCGGGATGACCGCGTGTAGCGGAAATCGCCACGACACCTTGCCCCTCCCCGCCGCAGGGAGTAGGACCGCAGCACGTTTTCCCCATTCCAACGGCTGCTGTAAAAACCCATGTCCAAGGCCGACACGATCAAAGCCCGCGCCCCGCGCGGCTTTGCCGATCGCAACCCCGCCGATCTCGCCGCCACCGAGCGCATGCTGGCGGCGATCCGCGAATCTTATGAGCTCTACGGCTTCGAGGGTGTGGAGACGCCCTTCGTCGAGTACACGGACTCGCTCGGCAAGTTCCTGCCCGACCAGGACCGGCCGAACGAGGGCGTGTTCTCGTTCCAGGACGATGACGAGCAGTGGCTGTCGCTCCGCTACGACCTGACCGCGCCCCTTGCCCGCTACGTGGCCGAGAACTTCGACGCCCTGCCCAAGCCCTATCGCAGCTACCGGTCCGGCTGGGTGTTCCGCAACGAGAAGCCGGGTCCCGGCCGCTTCCGCCAGTTCATGCAGTTCGACGCCGACACCGTGGGCGCCGCCTCCGTCGCGGCGGATGCGGAAATCTGCATGATGGCCGCCGACACGATGGAGCGGCTCGGCCTCAAGCGCGGCGACTTCATCATCAAGATCAACAACCGCAAGGTTCTGGACGGTGTGCTCGAGGCCATCGGCCTCGGCGGCGAGGCCAAGGCTGGCCAGCGCCTCACGGTGCTGCGCGCCATCGACAAGCTCGACCGCCTCGGACCTGAGGGCGTGAGCCAACTCCTCGGCACGGGCCGCAAGGACGAGAGCGGCGACTTTACGAAAGGCGCAGGCCTTGAGGCTGATGCCATCGAACGCGTGCTCGCCTTCACGGCGGCTCAAGGCGCGGACAATGCGGCAACGGTCGAGAACCTGCGCAAAGTGGTCGGCTCCTCCACCCGTGGCATGGAAGGCGCGGACGAACTCGCGGAGATCGCATCGCTGGTCGCTTCCTCCGGGTACGAGGATCGTGTCACCATCGACCCCTCCGTGGTGCGCGGCCTCGAATACTACACCGGCCCTGTCTACGAGGCCGAGTTGACCTTCCAGGTGCAGGACGAAGACGGCCGCCCCGTCCGCTTCGGATCCGTGGGCGGCGGCGGGCGCTATGACGGACTCGTGGGCCGCTTCCGCTCCGAGCCCGTTCCGGCGACCGGCTTCTCCATCGGCGTCTCGCGCCTGCTCTCGGCCCTTCAGATGGTCAAAAGCCCCATCGTGTCCGGCTCCGAGAAGCCCGGTCCGGTGGTGGTGCTGGTCATGGACAAGGACCAGATCGCCGCCTACCAGCGCATGGTCTCCGCCTTGCGCCAGGCCGGCATCCGGGCCGAGCTCTATCTCGGCTCGTCGGGCATGAAGGCACAGATGAAATACGCTGATAAGCGGCAGAGCCCCTGCGTGATCATTCAGGGCTCGAACGAGCGCGAGCGCGGCGAGGTCGAGATCAAGGACCTGATCGAGGGCGCCAAGGCAGCCCGGGCCATCGCGTCCAACGAGGAATGGAAGGCCGCCCGCCCGGCGCAGTTCTCGGTCCCCGAGAGCAAGCTGGTCGAAGCCGTGCGCGAGGTTCTGGCCCGTCACTTCGGATAACCTTGGCCGTTCGGGAACCCCTGCGCTTGGCTCGGGGTTGTCTTGGAAGCTTGACCATCAGGAGATGAACATGGCGAAGGACAAGAAGAGCGGCAGCAAAGCGAAGAAGGATTCCGGCAAGAGCGCCAGCGCGAAGCTGGCGAAAACGGCCAAGAAGTCGGGCCTCATGGAGTTGGTCAATTCCGATCTTGGGCGCGAGATCCTGGCCGATGCCCTGATTGCCGCCGCTGGAGCAGCCGCGCTCGCGCTCACCAAGACCCGCACCGCCAAGAAGGCCGGCACGGCTGTGGCCGGTGCCGGCTCGCAGACCGCCGACCTGACCCAGACCGCCGCGGGCGCCGTCGCCGGCGTGGTCACGGAAGCGGCCCGCCACTTCCTGCCTCCCAGCCTCGTGGGTGAAGAAGGCGGCAAGGCGGAGCCCAAGAAGGTCAAATACGTGAACCGCTCGAGCGATCACAGCAAGCGCAAGACCACGAAAACCAAGAGCGACACCACTGCGAAGCGCTAAGGTTTCTCAGGCACAGTCCCATCAGCCTGTGGCTGCCCTCTCTAACTCTTCCTCGCAAGAATGGAGAGAGGGTTCGCACGCCACATTCTCCCGCCGCGCCACCCTCCCCGTCATGGCCGGCACAAGGCCGGTGATGACGTGAGCGGGTGTCATCCCGGACGAAGCGCAGCGCAGATCCGAAATCTGCCATCAGAACAAAGCACTGTCATCCCGGGGCTGCGCGGCAGAGCCCGGGATCCATAACCGCCGACGAGACAGAACAGGGCGATACGCTACTCGCCCTCCTTGAGGTGTTGGCGGTTACGGATCCCGCCTAACCGGGAATGACAGCGATGAGGTCCGCCCCCTCCTGTTCACCCTTCCTGCCAAAAACAATCGCCATCGCGCCCGGGCATTGCTAGAGAGCATGCCAGCATAAGGATCGGGCCAAGCCAGTGACGGAGACGGATGCCATTGTTGCGCTGATCGCGCTGTTCGAGCGCGAGCCGCCGGTACTCCAGCCTGCGGACGTGTTCATCGACCTGTCGGGCGAGGATATCCGGCGGCGCATGTTCGTGACGCAGGATGCGGCCGGCACGGAGCTGTGCCTGCGGCCGGAATACACCATTCCCGTCTGCCTGCAGCATCTCGCCCAGCGCGGCGCCGAGCCGCTGGGCTATTCCTATGGCGGCCCGGTCTTCCGTATGCGCCCCCATGAAAGCGGCGAATTTCTGCAGGCGGGGCTGGAATCCATCGGCCGCACGGATGTGTCCGCGGTCGATGCGGAGATCCTGTCGCTTGCCCTGGAAGGGCTCGCCCGGCTTGAGACCCTCTCCCCTGTCGTGAAGCTCGGCGACATGGGGCTTCTCCATGCCCTGATCGACGCCCTGGGGGTTGCGCCCGCTGCCAAACGGCGCGTGATCCGCGCCATCGTGTCGGGCCAGGGGCTGGCGAGCCTTGCCGAGCCCGAAGGCTCGGGCACCCAAGAGCATGCCGGCCTCCTCGCCGCCATCGAAGGGCAGGCGCCTCAGGCGGCGAAAGCCTTCGTCGAGGACATCCTGTCGATTGCCGGCATTGCCAGCGTCGGCGGACGCAGCGCGGGCGAGATCGCCGAGCGCTTCCTGGCCCGCGCGGCCAACCGCACCGGCCTCCCCGATGAGGCCCGGCAAGTGCTGGAGCGCTATCTCGCCATCGCGGGCGATCCGGATCAGGCCGCTCACGCGGTCCGGGCCCTTGCCAGGGACGCAGGCCTCGACATCGGCCCGGCCCTGACCCTGTTCGAGGAGCGAACCGGCTTCATGGCCGCGCGTGGCCTCGATGTCCGCAGCTTCTCGTTTGCCGCCACCTTCGCGCGCAACCTCGACTACTACACGGGCTTCATCTTCGAGGTGCAGGACCCGCGCCGCAGCGACGGAAAACCGGTCGTCGGAGGCGGACGCTATGACCG
>JAJFBI010000482.1 GCA_020697385.1 Microvirga sp.
CCGGCTCGGCCTCGGCGAGCGGCACGAAGCTTTGCTTTGTACCGAACAGGCCGGTGTTCACGGTCGCCCACTCGGGCTGGCCGCTATCTGCGTCGAGATAGATTTCCTCAAGTCGACCGATCTTGTCGCCGTCGCGGGTGACCAGCTCGCGACCCCGCCATTCGTATGCCTCGGTTACCTGCATCATTTCTTCTCCTCCGCCTGTTTTGGTGTGCGCGCCCTGCCGCGCTCTCTGCTCCATTTCTTGTCATGCGGCCTACCCGCTATCGGAGACCGGTAACGGCGCGACCCATGTGATCTGAAACCGGGCCGCCCCTCGATACGAGGATCGCGATCACCGCCGAACGCGTCCCACGGTCGGTAATGCGGCTCGTGGTCGCACTGGGACTCGGTGCCATCGCACTACTCGTAGACAATCAGCTTCGGGGGGGACGCAGGTCGAGCACCTCCTCAGGGCTCATCAGTCCGATGTCCTCTCGATAACAGCTTGAAGCCCGGGTAAAACGGCGTCCCACGGTGGGGCCTCAGCTGGTTGTACTTCGCGATCTTGTTCGGCGGGTCACCGAAACCGTCGGAGTTGACGACGATTACCACTCCCGGTCGGTCGCGAAGCCGCGAGCGCGCAGTGATCATGTCTCGTCTGAACTGGTGGACCACGAACAAATTTCTCCGGCAAGCCATTTGCGCTCGACGATCCGAGACAGGTGCGCCGCGACCTCGTTGACGGTCTGCGCATCTACCGAGCCGATGACTTGGCCCGGGATCTCGGTCGGCCCCCCGTGCCACTCGGGGTCCAGCGCGAGGCCGACGTCTGGCTCGCGCAACCAGCGATCTAGGCCGGCGAAGTCGGCGCGTCCCGGCTGGATGTCGAGCAGCAATAGGCTGCGATGTCGCCTCGCCTCGGCGAGGTAACGCTCGATCACCGCGTGCGGCTGGAGTAGCCGGTGGTTGCCATCGCCGCCGGCATCGCCGGCCGCGATGGAGGCGAGCAGCAATGCGCTTCTCGGGCAGATGACCGGTAGGGGACGACGAAGACCGAGAACCGAGAGAGGAAGGAGGCGAGGTGACTGGACGCCGGTCGGCCGTCCGAACAAAGCATCGCAACGCCAGGTGAAGCAGGAGTCGAAACGCTGCCCGGTCTGCGAGGGTAGAGGAATGGTCCCGCACGGGTCATATGGCGAGCGGACCGTGGGCCACGAGTCGGCCGCGGAGCCGTGCCGTAGCCGCGGGGGGCGGGGATCATCACGATCCCGCTGGTCGTGGAACAGGAGTGACAAAGAAGGCGTAAGCACACCGACGCGGGCAAGGAGTTGACGATGAGGAGCAAGGGACGCGACAAGGCCGGTGGCACCCTCGACAAGCTGCGGGGGCGACTCGAGGAGGCCAAGGGCGCCCTCCGGGGACGAGAGAAGAGCAAGGTGAAGGGCCAAGCGCGCCAGACCAAGGGCTCGGTTCGGAAGAAGCGCGGCCACCTGCGAGACGCGCTGCGCAAGTAGGCGGGGCGATAAGCCGACGCCTCTGAACTTGTAACCCCGGCCAGGCGGCAGAGGACCTGCGTGCGTGGGTCGATACCGGTGCCGTTTGCGAGCGCATCCGTGGGCATCAGAGTTCCCTGGAAGCGCCCCATCCATCGAGGGCCGACCCGCACCGGCGAGGCCGTGATCGCCAAGAACCGGAAGGACGCTGAAACCGGCGTGACGAGAACGGCCGCAGCGGTCTCACACCAACCGTTGGGACGCGACCCGCAAACGCCTGACGACGCGCCTTCTGATCCGTCGGCCCCCGTCGTCATGCGCTAGTTCATGCGCGGCGTTAACGGGTACACGACCCCTGAAGACCAGAAACCGCCAGGGGAGGCGACTTGCCGAAAAAGCCGGGACCGAAAAACAAAGTCCGTCGCCGACGCCAGGTGAAGCAGGAGCCCGAACGCTGCCCCGTCTGTGAGGGCAGAGGAATGGTGCCACAGGGGTTCTATGGCGAGCAGAGCGTGGCCACGCAAACAGGCACCGAGCCGTGCCGCAGCTGCGGGGGCGCGGGGATCATCACGACCCCGGCGGTCGTGGAGCAGGAACAGGAGAAACGCGTATGAGCAAAGGGCTTCGACAGGTGATGAAGATGTTTGGGCACCGCGAGCTCATTCCTCGCGGGCGAAAAGCCGGGGTAAAGCGCATCGGAGTGGGCCTCGGACTGGGAGGGGCGATCGCAACCTTGGCGCTGAGCGCGGGCTCGCGGGCGCGCTCCGGGCGCTCGCCCGCGAAGGATGCCTCAGCAGGCGGCCAAAGGCCGGACGTGCTGCTGGACGTCAGCGAGCTTGAGGTCGAGAGGATCAATCTTGAGGTTGAGGCGCTCAGGGCTCACGTTTCGATCCTGGCTGAGCTTGGCGGGCTCCTAAACCTGTCGGTCGGCGTCGACGCGAGACTCAATGGGGTCAAGCTCGAGATCGAGGGGGTAAGGGCGAAGGCGATCCTCAAGGCGAGGCTGGAACACGTGCGCGCGATCCTTGAGAAGGCCCTCGATACGATCGCCGAGAATCCTGAGATCCTGCGGATCGTCAGCGAATCGCTAGGCGCGGTGGTGAGGGAGAGCCTCGAGGGAGCCGAGGCCACCCTGTCGGAGGTCCTTGAGGGGCTCAAGGTAGGCGATGCGGTCGACGAGGCACTCATCGGGAGGCTGGAAGAAATTCGCGCCATCCACGAGGACCTCTTGGGGCGCGAAGAGGCCGGGACAGCCCGGCGGGCGCTCCCTCGAGATTCCTCAAACGACACGGCCTCATCGGCGTAGGACTGAGGAGTGGGTGGAAGGGGCTTCCGAAGCTTCGGAGTCCTCAGCCACTGCCTTATCGACGTCCGCGGGGTTGTTCGTGATTAACCCCGCGAGCCTCGCTGCCAGATCGATGTCACCATCCGAGGAGGAAGAAGAGGCAGCAGTGATCGCCCGACCGCCTCCCAGCTGCTGTCGCTGTTTCCGGTTGCGGCCTTCTTCACGAGCGCCGAAAGTCGGCGGCGCTCTTGGCTGCTCAGGGTCCACGGGCGGCCTCGCCCCGCGCGAACGATGCGCGCGAAATCCTCCCGCTCGCGTGGGCTGAGGGTCTCGTTTACGCGGTCGCGCCCGCTCTGCCACAGCGACCTGCCGAGCTCCCACAGCATTGCCCAAGGGAGCGCTCGCCCGCGTGTCCAAAGGCTCCCAATAGAAGAAATCATCTGCTTGCTCCCCTGCGTGGTGGCTCTTGGACTCCCGGCTACCCGCCAACCGCGGGCTGGAACCGCTCCAACCCGCTGGACCGGTTCGCATCCATCGATCGCAAGCGCGCATACCCCGATTGCGCACCGCCATGACTCTCCGAATCCGGAGTGAGCCTTCCACAGATGTCAATGCCTACGGCGGCTTGCACGATTAATGGCCTCCTGTCAGGGGTAGACGCCTCGGGGACGCGTAGTCAGCGTGGACGACTAGGGAGGTTTGAGGTGTTCGCCGCAGTCGAGATTTCGGAGAGCCTGCAAGGGGCGCTGGACTCGTTCTTTGAGTTCCTGCCGAACCTGAT
>JAJFBI010000028.1 GCA_020697385.1 Microvirga sp.
CGAGCGCCTCGACGAAGGCTTCGAAATCCCTAGGGCGAAGCGGGACGCGCTCGTCCGCTCTGGCTCCAACAAGGGTCGTGCGCGTCTCGACGGCGACAAGTCGGGGAAGTTCGCGATCCGGCGCTCGTCGTCGCGCCTGGTAGTCGGCCGCGTAGCGGAGATACCCTGGCTCCTCGGCGAAGAGATCGCCCCCAAAGGTCACGAGGGCATCGGCCTGTGTCAGATCGTAGACGAGGTCAACATCGCGCCCAAAGACGGCCATGGCGGCGGCTTGCCGGTTGCCGTCGTCGACCGGTGAGAACGCATGCCATTGCGCATGCGGGAAAAGCTGGCGGGCCTGACCGATCAGCCTATGCAGGGTCGGCGAGGTGGTCGGCGGCATCAGGATATGCAGTCCCCTGCCCTCGTCGAAGACAAGCTCGTTGCGCACAGGACGGATGAAGTTCGTCAGTTCCTCCCAAGACTTTCGCACACCATTCTGGAGCGGAGCATCCGACCGGTCGGGATCGTAGAGGGACAGGATCTCGGCCTGCGCGAACACGTCGGTCGCGCCGAGGCTCGCGGGATGAAGCCGGTTTCCCTCGATCTTGATCGGGCGCCCTTCCTGCGCCTTGACGAGAACGCCCCTGCCATAGCCGTTCAGAGCCAGGGAGGTAGCGATCATCACCGGCACGCCCGGCACATAGCCCGGCATGTTGTGGCTCTGCGACATGAGTGGAGAATTCTTCCCGCCGTCGCTGCAGGCCGCCAGCCCTCCCAGTGCCAGCGAAGCGCTCATCAGCCTCAGCAGGGTGCGGCGGTCGATCTGCGAAGCCTGCACGATGTCGGGGAACTCGGCCTCCACATAGCGGCGCACCTCCGGCACATCCGCGAGTTCCTCCAGGCTGCGCCAGAGACGTGGCCCCTTCTCGGTTGCGAGGCGAGCCCTCAGGGCTTCGAGATCGATTGTCGTTCCCTCGCCCATCGAACTCACCGGTGACACGTGTTGCAGCTGGTGAGCCGCCGGGAGGCCTCCCGGTAGAATGCGCGGATATCCTCGGGCAGATCATCGCCATGAGGCTCGTAGCCCATGGCGAAAACGGCCTCGCGCGGGCGAAGTTGCGGGGCCGGATCGCGATGGCAATCCAGGCACCAGCCCATGGAGAGGGTCTCGGCCTTGACCGTCTTCGGCATCTGATCCACGCGGCCATGACAGGTCTCGCAGGCAACCCCCTTCGTCACATGAGCCGCGTGATGGAAATAAGCGTAATCCGGCAGGCGGTGAACGGAGGTCCACCGGATCGGCTGCCCGAGGGTGAAGCTCGAACGGACGGGCTCAAGGACGCTCGCCCCCACCCACACCTGCGAATGGCACGACATGCAGGTCTGGGCCGACGGCATGCCCGCATCGGCCGCGCGTTCGACGGTGGAATGGCAGTAGCGGCAATCAATGTTGAGTTGCCCCGTATGGAGATCGTGCCGGAACGGGACCGGCTGCGGTGCAGGCTTTCCCACGTTCCAGGTGCTGTCCGCGCGAGCCCACAGATAAGCCGTTACCCCCGCGCCCACGATCCCCAGGCCCGTCAACACGATAGCCACCCGAAACAGGGTGGTTGCCGCCGGTGTGAAAAGCTGCGCCATCGCCCGTGCCGCGCACCCTTGGTTGTGTCAGGCTCCGCGCCCGAGGAGAAGCTTCGCTGTTGGACAATCGGTTCGGCGTCGGATCGTTCCCTGAGGCAAAGTTCCGCCCTCCCCGCTCAGGAAACGAGATGATGGACGCGTTCGGGATGGGTGAAGACCTCAAAGGAATCTTCGCTTACTACGGCCACAAGGGTAAGCGCGGCCGGCGTTTCCTCCGGCAGCACATGCATTCCGGCAGAGAACACCCCTTCGGGCATCCTCGTCTGCGGCAAGCGGATGAGCGGCTCCGGGCAGAGGCTCATTCCGCCGCCTCTGGCAGTTGCTTCTGCTGAAGCGCGATGCGGATCGGGATCGACTTCGCCGCCGGCACTTTGCTCTTGTCCGCATGGTGCCAGACCGGAATCAGAGGATTGCACTCGGGATAGTAGGCCGCACAGCACCCCTCCGGGATATCGTAGGGCGTGACCCGCAATCCGCTCACCTGACGCACCACGCCATCATCGACCGCTGTCGTGAGGGTGACCATATCCCCTTCCTGGAGGCTCAACCGGGCTATGTCATTGCGGTTCATGAAGAGCACCATGCGGGTGCCCCTGACACCCCTGAACCGGTCGTAATAGCCGTAGACGGTGGTGTTGAACTGGTCGTTGGAGCGCACCGTCATGAGCTTGAAGATGTCGCGATCATTATCCGCGATGCCGAGGTCGGCCTGGAGGCTCTGAGGCGAGACGAAGTTCGCCTTCCCGGTCTTGGTCTTCCAGCGGCGCTCGCGCGCTGCAATCGGGCGATGGAATCCGCCGGGCTTCCACATGCGCTCGTTGAAGGCGCGGAAGTCCTCCGGATAGGTTTCCTCGATGGCATCCCGGACGCGGGCGTAATCGGCGACCCAGTCGTCCCACGGCACCTTGGGGTTGGGCGGAAGGGTGGCCTTCGCGAGTTCGGCCACGATCCGCGGTTCGGACAGAAGATCGGGACTTGCCGGCTTCGCGATGCCCTTTGAGCCGTGAATGCAGGCGGTCGAGTCTTCAACCGACACGGCCTGCGACCCCGTCGCCTGTTCGTCAATCTCGATCCGCCCGAGGCATGGAAGTATGTAGGTGACCTCGCCCGGAACAAGATGATTGCGATTGAGCTTTGTGGAAATCTGCACTGACAGGCGTATACGAGGCCAAGCCTCCTCCAGAGCTGCCGTCTCCGGAGCCGCGCGCATGAAGTTCCCACCCAGCGCGACGAAGGCCTTCACGTCGCCCTTGATAATGCCCTCACATGCCTCCACCGTGGTCATGCCCTTCCAGCGCGGCGGCTCAAAACCATACTGCTCCTTGAGCTTGTCGAGCGGCACCAGTTCGGGCTTCTCCGCAATACCGACGGTGCGCTGCCCCTGAACGTTGGAATGCCCGCGCACCGGGCAGATGCCGGCGCCTGGCCTGCCGATGTTGCCGCGCAGGAGCAGCAGGTTGACGAGCATCTGCACGTTCTCGACGCCTGCCTTATGCTGGGTAAGCCCCATGCCATAGATCCCAATGACGGCGTTCGCACGGGCATAGGCTGTTGCCGCTGCTTCCAGGGTCGAGCGGGAGAGGCCAGACCGGCGCTCCAGCTCCGGCCATTGTGCCTGTCGAGCAGCCTGTGCGAACTCCTCAAAGCCATGGGTGTGCTCAGCGATGAAGGCATGGTCGAGCACCGGCTTGGCTCCGGTGGCCTGCGCCTTGTCGTCGGCCTCGATCAGGATCTTCGCAAGCCCCATGAGAGCCGCGATGTCACCGCCGATCTTCACCTGGTGATACTGCGACGAGATGCGGGTCTCCGAGCCTGTCAGCATCTCGATCGGGGCCTGCGGGTTCGTGAATCGCTCCAGGCCTCGTTCCTTCAAGGGATTGAAGGTGATGATGGGAACGCCGCGCTTGGACGCCTCCTGGAGGGGATGCAGCATGCGCGGGCTGTTGGTTCCGACATTCTGGCCGAAGAAAAGGATGCAGTCGGTCAGTTCGAAGTCGTCGAGGATCACCGTGCCGACCGGCACGCCGATGCTTTCCGGCAGGGCCACCGAGGTGCTCTCGTGGCACATGTTGGAGGAATCCGGCAGGTTGTTGGTGCCATAGAGCCGGGCGAAGAGCGCCCACATATAGGACGTTTCGAGCGAAGCACGACCGGAAGCATAAAGCACCACCTGACGCGGATCGAACCCTTTCAACTCCCGCCCGATTTCCTGAAAAGCCTCATCCCAACTGACGGAGACGTAAGTATCGGAAGCGCTGTCGTAGCGCATGGGATGGGTCAGGCGGCCAGCTTCTTCGAGATCGTGATCCGACCAGGTCCGAAGCTCGGAAAGAGTATGTTTGACGAAGAACTCCGGCGTCACACGCTTCGTGGTGAGCTCCCAGGCAGTCGCCTTGGCGCCGTTCTCGCAATATTCGAAAGGATGCGGGTCGGCCGGCTTCGCCCAGGCGCAGCTGACGCATGCGTAACCGTCAGGCTTGTTCTGCTTGAGAAGAATCGCATTGCCGCTGACGAGGCGACCCTCCTTGGCCAGGATGCTTTCGACGGAACGCACCGAACCCCACCCGCCTGCAGGACCTGGATAGGGCTTGATCTTGGGTTCATCGCTCATCTGGGGCAGCCTCCCGCTTGCCGTCGTTCATCCGCGGCGTTCGATCTGACCCATGTTAAATGATCGGGAGGCATGACCATTCAAGTGGGTCCGAAGCCGTCAGAGACGACGCTTGGGGGATGCAGAACGCCGCCTCTTCCTGCTCGCGGAACCTGTCACGTCAAACGCCCCCGGGCTGCAACTGGCAGCTCGCCGACGATTTCATGGCCACGGACAGTAACCAGCCGATCGACCATGTTGACCACCACGCATACGTGATTGGGAATGATCCGGACGACGTCGCCAACGTTCGGGCGATCGTTGCAGCCTGACAGATCCAGGAAGCCATGCTCCTCTGCAAAACGCGCAATCTTGGCCTGCGGATGCTCGAGGATGAGGCCATGCCCTTCAAGTCCACCGGTGTCGCTTGTCAAGGTCTTCGATCCGGAATCGAGAATGCCCCTATCCTGTCCTGCCCGGCTCACCACGGTGGCGTAAACCGTCAGCGCGCAATCCTGTAGCTGCGCGACACCTGCCGCCAGCATCATACGGTCGTTGAACACCGACGTGCCGGCACGGTGCTCGGTCACGCCTTTGATCTTGCCCAGGTTCAGGAGATTGGGTGTCCCGCCCGATGAGACGATCTGCGGCTCAAGACCCAGCGCACGGACCCCTGCCATGGCCTCATCCAGAAAGTCCTGGGTCCCGTCCATGGCGTTCTCCGGCGGGTACAGCATGAACCCGGCGAACGACAATCCAGGGCGCGATGCGATGTCCTTCGCCAGAGCCACCGCCTCCGCAACCGTCTCGACCCCTGCCCGCTTGCGCCCGGTGTCGCACTCCACGACGACGTTTAAGTCCCGTCCGGCTATGACGGCTGCCTCCGGCAGGCCCATGACAACGGTCGGATTATCGGCCGCGACGGTCACCTTCGTCCGGGTCAGAAGCCTGCCAAGCCGACCGATTTTCTCCTCGCCAAGGATGTTATAGGCAATCAGGATGTCGTCGTGCCCGGCTTCGGCCATGACCTCCGCTTCGCCGATCTTCTGGCAGGTGATGCCACGAGCACCGGCATTCCGCTGCATCAAGGCAATGACCGGGCTCTTGTGCGTTTTGATGTGAGGCCGGTTGGCTACCCCGGCCGCATCGCACAGCCCCTGCACCCTGGCGATGTTGCGCTCGACAACATCCAGGTCGATAACCACCGCAGGCGTTCCGAATTCACGCGCAACCCTGGTCTTGAGATCCTCGATACTCATGATTTCCCGCTCCCCGAAACTCTCGAAGACGATAGGCCATTGCGCTGCCGGTGTCTGCCCGGCCTATCGGTGAAACAATAATCCACTTCGAAGCATCGTTTTTCGTTGTCAATTCTCTTATTTTCGACCCTGCCTCCGCTATATGCGAGACCGTCCTCGGCTAAGATGGCATGCATAGATGCCTTCAGAGGGATTCGAGACAGGGTTGGAGGCCTGATCAACGCCAAGACAAGTTCCTCAACTCGCAGACAGCCGCAGCCCCGCCTGAAAAACCTTCATGATACACGGGGTGAGTGTGTCCTGCGCTCCAGAATCGATCTGCCGGTTCGGCGCCCATTAGATCTTCAAATCATCCAGGAGGAATCCTCGTGAGAAGTGCAGCCTTGGCGACCATGTTCCTGCTTGCCATTCCCTCTCCCTCATCCGCACAGGACATGACCCATCACAATCGCATTGACCTGATCCGCCCGGATGCTCCAGTCCTCGCCAAGCATGGCGAGCATGGAATCGGCGTTCGCACGATCGAGGTGATCAACAAAAATCAGATCGACGTCCTGAAAGCGGCCGCCGGCCAGGAGCCTCCACGCTACGACCGTAAGCTCACCCTGGAAGTCTGGTACCCGGCGGAGACGGCTGGAAGCCAGTCAGGCGCCTATCCCGGAGTGTTTCTGCGTGACGGCAAGACCCAGGTCACGCTTCATGGCAAAGCGGTGCGCGACGCCCAGCCCAAGAAGGCGTCCGGCAGCCCCTACCCTCTGGTGATCATCAGCCATGGCTACCCGGGCAATCGATTCCTGCTCAGCCATCTGGCGGAAAACCTCGCGACCAAAGGCTATGCGGTCGCTGCGATCGATCATGCGGATTCCACCTACACCGACCAGGGCAAGTTCGGGTCCACCCTGATCAACCGCCCCCTCGACCAGGTTTTCGTGCTCAACGCCATTGATCAGTTGTCGAAGGAGAACGGCCATTTTCTGAACGGGCTGGTCGACACGTCCCGTACGGGCCTGATCGGCTATTCGATGGGCGGATACGGCGCGGTAATCACCGCCGGAGCGGGCGTCACCAAGGAAGCCGTTGCCTACGATTCAGGTGTTCCGGCGGGCATGCTGTCCGTGCACTTGGCCGGTTCCGAGACCCACAAGAAGCTGCGGGAAGAGCGCATTAAGGCAGTGGTCGCCATCGCTCCCTGGGGCATGCAGCGCGGCTTCTGGAACCAGGAAGGGCTGGCCGGGATCACGACGCCGATTCTCTACATCGCCGGCAGCAAGGATGATGTCTCAGGTTACGAGAAGGGTGTGCGTGCGCTCTACACCGGCACCGTCACTGCGGATCGCTATATGCTGACCTTCGAAAACGCCAATCACAACGCCGCAGCCCCCATCCCGGCACCGGTTGAAAGCTGGCAGACGGCCGAGGGCGGAGGCTCAACGCCCTTCAACCACTATGCTGACCCGGTGTGGGACACGGTCCGCATGAACAACATCACGCAGCACTTCGCCACCGCATTCCTGGGGCGCTACATCAAGGCCGACCAGGAACTCGGCAGCTATCTGAACGTGCCCGTGGAACGGGCGAGCGAAGGGGTCTTTGCGGCCAACAAGGACGGCTCCTTCAAGCCTGAGCATACTTACTGGAAAGGCTTCGCGGCCCGAACCGCCGCAGGCCTGATCCTGGAGCATGGCACACGAAGCGCCAATTGATTTTACTTCAGACGAAAAGGCCCGGCATCAGCCGGGCCTTTTCATATCGGCAGTATATCGCCGTGGAGCGGCGGATCCAGGCCAACCGATACTGGCGTGACGCACCAAGAACTCTCGGGTTGGGTCCTGAAGGAAGTTTGGGTACTCACTCCTGGACTGTCAAACCGAACCTGAATGCGTTAGGATTAAACAAAGAAGACTTCCAACATCGTCTGTTATCCCAGCTGAGTCGCTCCGTGGGCAGGAACAATGTTGCGAGCTTTTTTCAATGCAGATCGGCCAGCAATCCGAAGATCCCTTTCCTGCCGCCATACGGATAAAGCGCGCGGTTATGATCCTCGATGTGGTCGAATCCGTTCGCCTAGTCGAGCAGGACGAAGCAGAGTTCGTCTCCCGATGGCTGGCCTTCGTCGAGCAGGTTCGGAGCCGCATCCTTCCTGATTACAACGGCCACTTCACGAAGGGCTTGGGTGACGGGATGCTGTTGGACTTCGATGACGTCAGATCTGCCATCTCGGCCGCATTCTCCATCCAACAGGAACGCAATCGGCAGAACCAAACCCTTCCCCCAGCCCAGCAGATCATGCTCAGGATTGGGATCGAGATCAGCGACGTGATCATCGATCAGGCCGATCTCTACGGACGTGGCGTCAGCCGGGCGGCACGGATCCTGACTCTCGCAGGCCCTGGCGAGATCGTCATTTCGGCCAATGTGCGCGACCAGCTCACGGCTGATCTCGATGCAGATATCGAGGATCTCGGCGAATGCTATCTCAAGCACATGCCGCAACCCGTGCGAGCTTACCGCGTCGGGCCACCCGGACCGCGGCCCGTGATCGAAACTGGACACTCCTTTGACGACCTGCTTCCAACGCTTGCGATCATTCCCTTCACGACACGCGACCCGGAGGACGAGCATAATATCCTGGGAGAGGTGCTGGCCGAAGAGCTCATTCAGGACCTCTCACGGTCCCCTGAGCTGCACGTCATATCGCGCCTGTCGACAACCGTGTTCCGTGGCAGGGAAGCCTCCCTGACCCAGGTTAGCGCCAATCTCAACGCAAACTATGTGCTTTCCGGCTTCTATCGCGTCCAGAGTCGACAAGTCATCGTGGAGGCGGAACTCGCCGAAGCTAAGTCGGGACAGGTTGCATGGGGCGCGCGCTACAAGGGTCAGCTGAGCGGTATCATCTCCGGCAAGCGGGACCTGATCGACGAGATTGCCGCCAATGTGAACGCCGCCATCATGATAAGTGAGTTGCAGCGGGCTCAGTCTCAGGCCCTGCCGACCCTGAAAAGCTACACACTGCTGCTTGCCGCAGTCGCTTTGATGCATCGCCTCTCTCCTTATGATTTCGGCGAGGCCCACAAGCTTCTCGAGGTCCTCATCGAGCGGGCTCCGCGTCAGGCCATACCCCGCGCCTGGCTTGCCAAGTGGCATGTCCTGCGGGTTCAGCAAGGCTGGTCTGATGACCCGCATCAGGATGCGCAACTCGCTTTGCGCTGTACGAAGCAAGCTTTGGATGCCGATCCACAATGCTCCCTGGCACTTGCCATCGACGGCTTCGTTCACACGAACCTCTTGAAAAAGCTCGACGTTGCGGCAGAACGCTACGACCTTGCCCTTCTGAACAACCCAAACGACTCCCTCGCATGGCTGCTCAAGGGCACGCTGCATGCATTTAAGGACGAGGGGCAGCAGGCTGTGAGCTGCACGCAGCGTGCGCGGAAGCTGTCGCCGCTCGACCCGCACCGATATTTCTACGACTCCCTCGCCGCGACCGCTCACCTAGCGGCCCATCAGTTCGACCGGGCCTTGAAGCTCGCGCAGCGCTCGCTCAAATCCAACTGCACGCACACCTCGACCCTTCGAGCCATGGCGGTGGCGCAGTGGGAACTCGGGATGCACGAGGATGCCCGCCGCACGGTGACAAGGCTCATGCAGTTGGAGCCCCATCTTACGATCCGCGGCTGGCGGGAACGCTCGCCCAGTGCCGGATATAGGATCGGGGACGAGTGGGCCTCCGTGCTGCAGAAGGCAGGAGTGCCCGAGTAGCGGCAGTTTTTGCGGAAGAGGAGTGAACCAACGTGAGCTACATATCGGCAGGGATTGGCCCACTCGGTGGTATCGGCGGAATTGGTGGCATTGGCGGCATAGGAGGCGTGGGCGGAATCGGAGGCATTGGCGGAATCGGTGGGATCGGAGGTATTGGCGGCATTGGCAGTACCGTCTACGATTCACCCCTGATCAGCGACGCCCTCATCCGCAGCCGCGACGGAATCGTCGGGCAATGGCGCCCGCCTGCGAACGTCCCCGATCAGCTCGATTTGGAAGACAAAGACAATCTCGAGCGTTGGTCACCTTGGGTCCGCGCCACGATCATCGATGCCGAGATGGTCTCTCGCCTCGGGTTCACCCTGGAGGATGCCACCATTAATCCGCGCCACATGGCGGTCTGGCACCTCGAGGTTCCCGCGTCTGCCGGAAGCAATGCCCCTGTGCCGGTCTACAAGCCCCTGATCCTAATGGCCCGTCCGACGAATACCATCCTGAAGGCACAATTGGACATCGTAAACCACTATGCCGAACTCCGCCCTGACCGGCAGACGGAGATCCTGTCGCAGATGGGGGGCGGAATAGCCTTTCTGAGCTCCATTGCCCAACTCCACCCGGACCGCACCCCCCATACGCTGGAATTGCTGGCAGCCGTCCTGCGTCTGGCGCTCTTCGTGCACCTGCGCATGAAGCAGGGCCTCGCGTGCCGCCGACCGCTTGAATACTCGCCGCAGATCCAACCGATGATCGCCACGCCGGCCCATGGCGCGCTACCGAGCGGGCATGCGACGGAGGCGTTCGCCACGGCTCTGGTGCTGTGGCAGTTGATGAAAGCCTCTGGAAGGCCAGGGTACGACAGCACCGACTGGCGCACTCAGCTTCTCCGCCTCGCGGCGAGAATTGCCATCAACCGTACCGTCGCAGGCGTACATTTTCCCGTTGACAGCGCCGCCGGGGCGATTCTCGGCCTGACCCTCGGCCAGTACTTCGTCAATCGCTGCGCCGGTGCGGCCGGGTACAGGGCATGGCGTTTCGAAGGCGAGAAATATCCGGAAGACGGCGACTTCATCTGGCATGATCTGTACGACGCGACGACGGAGAGTCTCACATCGATGCCGGCCGCCACAGGCTATTCCGTCGAATATGAAGCCAACGATCAGGTGATTGATCCGCAGTATCAATCCTATGTGCTCACATGGCTGTGGGATAGGGCGAAGGCGGAATGGGAGTGAATACAAACTCGTTCGTTACCTAAAATCAGGAGCGCCCCATGTCCTGGAAGCGCGTTCAACCGAAGATCGATCCCGCTTCACGATCCGTTATCGATCCTTATTCCTATTGGGCCCTGGGGCCGGGCCTGCAGGACTTCCGGCTGCCGTCCGTCGCTGAACAGAGCGTTCCGGTCCTCCTGCGCCGCAAGGAGGGGCCTTGGGACAAGGACGCATGGGCGCTATGGCGGAGCGCCACGGAAATGACCGGTATGCCGGAGAAGCCGCCTCGCGACGCAGAACCTTTCGAAGTCGGGTTTTTTCCCCTCACCAAGACCCTTCGTTTGATCGAGGATCGCAGATTTCAACGTTTCTTCGAGACCCTGGAGCACTTTACCCTCGGCCCGCCTCTGCCCTCCTCGTCCGTTATCCCGCGTGGCTATAAAGAGGCTCGCTCCCTCCAGCCTCCATCGCAGACTGTGACACCGGGCACGGTCATCATCGGCATCATCGACGATGGCATTCCCTTTGCACACGAACGCTTCCGCAAAGCCGACGGCACGACCCGCGTCGAGTCCGTGTGGGTGCAGCATGGCCCCTCTGTCAATGTGCCGATCGGGTTCGACAATGGGTTCGAAATCCCTAAGGCAGACATTGACAACTATCTCGCGACCTGCCGGCAGGGGGATGCCATCGATGAGGATGAGATTTACCGTCGCGCCGGCGTTGCCGACTTTACGCGCGAGGGTCGCAAAAGCCTGGCATGGCGCGCCTCGCACGGCTCCCATGTGATGGACATTGCCTGCGGCTGGGATCCGGATGAGGCACCGGACTGGCGGATCATCTGCGTTCAACTGCCGACCCCGACAACCGCCGACTCGTCGGGCGCCAGCCTAGCGCCCTATGCCGTCAAAGCCCTGGAGTACATTCGGAACAGGGCTCAAGCCATCGCAGGACCGGGCCAGAGCCTGCCGGTTGTGGTCAATTTCAGCTATGGCCTGCTCGCCGGACCTCATGACGGCACCCACGAGATCGAACTGGCCTACGACAGGATCCTGCGTGAACACAACACGACCCCCGGCAACAAGCCGATACGGGTTGTCATCCCCTCGGGCAACAGCCATCTGGCGCGTACCCACGCGACGGTCGCGTTTCAGGCCAACGGCGATGACGCGACCCTGCCCCTGCGCGTATTGCCTGATGATCTCACGCCGAGCTTCATCGAGATCTGGCTCCCGCCCGCCGCTGCTGCAGGAAACCGGGTGGAGCTGACCATAGCGACGCCGCAGGGCGACGTCAGTCCTCCACTGGAGGAGAACGACAGCTTCATTCTGCAATACTACGTCGCCGGGAAGGTGCTCTGCGAAGCACGGTATCACTTCTTCCCCGCGCCCACAGGGCGCGGCATGTTCCTGATCTCCCTTCAGCCGACCATGCGGATCGAGTCGGAGAATTCTCTTGTCCCAACCGATCCGGTTGCTCCGGCAGGATTGTGGAACCTGACCTTGAAGAACCTGGGCTTATCGTCGCATGAGCCTGTCGAGGCCTGGGTCCAGAGGGATGATGCGCCTGTCGGCTACCGACGCCGGGGGCGCCAATCCTACTTCGATGTTCCCAGCTACAACATCTACGGCCATGATGGCGACTCGCTTGAGGAGGACGATCCTGCATGCCCGGTGAAGCGCGCGGGCTCGATCAACGCGATCGCCACAGGAAAGAACACCATCGTGATCGGCGGCCTGTTGCGAAAGGAGCTCCGACCGTCCGCCTATTCCGCAGGCGGCCCGATCACGACGCCGGTCGGAACCGTTTCACCTCATCGCTGCGGCCCCGATGCGTTGACCGTGAGCGACGATTCCATCGTTCAGTCGGGCGTTCTAGCGGCGGGGACGCGCAGCGGCTCGGTCACTGCCATGAACGGCACAAGCGTTGCCGCGCCGTTGATCGCCCGATGGATCGCCAGTGAATTCGCAGCCGGACGCCGGGGGAACAGGAGAGCCGTCTGGAAGCTGGCCTATGACAAGGAAGCTGCACTTTCACCTCCCAAGCCCTCGCCCGAGCGCGGCGGGGCTGGACGGGCACCGCTACCGCCTCCGCGTCCGACCAAGATCAGAAGGTAAAGGCTTCATCGCCTCCGTTGCCGAATACTCAACGGCAGCAGACATGATGAGTCTGGGCTTACAGCGCTC
>JAJFBI010000029.1 GCA_020697385.1 Microvirga sp.
AACGGGCGCGTGCTGCTCCTGCAGGATATCGCCTTCGAGCAGGACCTGTGCCGCAACACTTACTTCGAGGTCGACTACGCCGACTTCGTCGCGTGGATCGACAAGGGCTATCCCGATCCTGCCATCGCCAATGGTTTCGCCATGGGCGCGCTGCGCGGATCGGATGGTGTCTTCATCTGCGGTGTGATGGGCGACGGCACGACAAATGCGGGCCGCGTCTATTTCCCGGCCGGCACACCCGATCCCGCCGATCTAAGGTCTGATGGCACCGTGGACCTTGCGACCAGCCTCACGCGAGAGCTTGCGGAGGAGACGGGCCTGGAGGAGGGCGACTACCATGTGGATGATGAATGGATCATCGTTCAGCGCTGGCCGACCATCGCCCTGCTGCGCATGGTAACCCTGCCGATGACGGCGGAGGAGGGCGCGGCGAAGATCCGCGCCAACATCACCCGGCAGCACGAGCCCGAACTGCAGGATGTGCGCATCATCCGAGGGCTGGGGGATATTGACCCCGAGCGGATGCCGCTCTTCCTGCAATCCTTCTTCGGCTGGGTTTTTGATCAGAGATAGCCGTGGCGCGCCTTCGTGGCGTTGACCATCCGCACAGCCTCTGCATCGCGTCCGGCGGTGCAGGCCGCCTCGGCCTGGGCGATCTCCCGGTCTACACGGTTATAGACGGATTGGTTCACGTGCCCCATGGCCAGGTCATTGCTCATGACAGCGCGGTAGCGGCTAATCTCGCCACTGCAACCGGTGCCGTAGCTGCCGGCCATGACGCCGGTGCTGGCGGGTGCCGTGGCAGTCTGATTGCAGGCCGCCAGCGTGAGGGCGCCGGTCAGGAGCAGGGTAGGAGTGACGAACTTCATGAGATATCTCCTCGGTTGACCTCGCGAGTGAGGAATAAAGGCCAAGCTTCGTCTGTTCTAGGGCACTTTCCGGGGAGACCAGCCCTGTCGAGCTTCGAGTCATAACCCATCCAATAGTCGAGCCTTCTCTTTTCATTTGTTTCAACGACTTGCCATTCGAAGCGAGCGCCGTTACAAACGAGCCCGTTGTTCGCGGCTTAAAGCCCGCGACCGAGGAGGATTTGGGCAGCGATGATCATCGGCTCCCCCAGCGCAAGGATGAACGGCACCGCTTCTGCGGCCGCTCGCGCGCGCCTTCTTGGTCTCCTTCTCCTTAGCTGCCCCTGAGGGTCGTCTGGGCGTTGCCGCCTGGGCTCTCAGGGGTTCTGGACAAGCAGGAACAACCTTGAGCCCTGAGGCTCCTCCCAAGAAGGACTAGACTGATGACCGCTTCCGTATCCGGCGCCGTTAAGGACCGCGTTCTGATCTTCGATACCACCCTGCGCGATGGCGAGCAGTGCCCCGGCGCCACCATGACCCTGGAGGAGAAGCTCGAGGTTGCGGAACTGCTCGACGTCATGGGCGTCGACATCATCGAGGCGGGCTTTCCTATCGCTTCGAACGGCGACTTCGAGGCAGTCGCCCTGATCGCCAAGCAGGTGAAGCGGGCGACCGTCGCGGGCCTCGCCCGTGCTATCTCGGCCGATATCGCTCGTGCCGGCGAGGCCGTGCGCCATGCGGCACGCCCGCGCATCCACACCTTCGTATCCACCTCGCCGATCCATCTGGCCCACCAGATGCGCAAGTCGGAAGAGGAGGTGCTGGAGATCATCACCACCACGGTGACCCAGGCGCGCAACCTGATCGAGGACATCGAGTGGTCCGCCATGGACGCCACTCGCACCCCGATCGATTATCTGTGCCGCTGCGTGGAAGCCGCCATCAAGGCCGGCGCCACCACCATCAACCTGCCCGACACCGTGGGCTATGCCACGCCCGACGAGTATCGCGCCATGTTCCGCGCCGTGCGCGAGCGGGTGCCGAACGCTGACAAGGCGATCTTCTCGGCCCATTGCCACAACGATCTCGGCCTTGCGGTTGCTAATTCCCTCGCCGCCCTGGAAGGCGGCGCGCGGCAAATCGAATGTACCCTCAACGGCATCGGCGAGCGCGCCGGCAATGCGGCCCTGGAAGAGATCGTCATGGCGATCAAGACCCGTGGCGACGTGCTGCCGTACGAGACCGGAATCGAAGCCACCATGCTGACCCGCGCCTCGAAGCTGGCGTCCGCCGCGACCTCGTTCCCGGTGCAGTACAACAAGGCGATCGTGGGCCGGAATGCCTTCGCGCATGAAAGCGGCATCCACCAGGACGGCATGCTCAAGAATGCCCAGACCTACGAGATCATGACGCCCGAGAGCGTCGGGGTTTCCAAGACGTCTCTGGTCATGGGCAAACACTCCGGTCGGGCGGCCTTCCGCAACAAGCTGGAGGAGCTGGGCTACAGCCTGTCGGACAACCAATTCCAGGATGCCTTCGAGCGGTTCAAGGAACTCGCCGACCGCAAGAAGCACGTCTATGACGAGGACATCGAGGCGCTGGTCGACCAGAACATCGCCATGGCACATGATCGCATCAAGCTGGTCTCGCTCCACATCGTGGCCGGCACCCGCGGCCCGCAGCGCGCCACCATGCGGCTCCAGGTCGACGACCGGATCGTCGTGGAGGAGCAGGAAGGCAACGGCCCGGTGGATGCCACCTTCAACGTCATCAAGGCCCTTGTGCCTCACGAGGCGGTCCTGGAGCTCTACCAAGTCCATGCCGTCACTGAGGGCACGGACGCCCAGGCCGAGGTCTCGGTCCGTCTCTCAGCCGACGACCGCAGCGTCACCTCCCGCGCGGCCGACCCGGACACCCTGGTCGCCTCCGCTCAGGCCTATCTCGGCGCCCTCAACAAGCTCATGAGCCGGGGAGCCCGCCTGCACGCCCAGCACGCGGCGGAGTAATCAGACTGAAAGGCCCGTTTGGCGGGCCTTTCTCTCGTTCGGATGGGGTTGAGGGCTCTAATCCTCAAGCTTGAGGATTAGATGCTCCTTGGCGAAATATGGCTTGGCTCCTGTCTAGCCCATAGAAAAATCTGTCGTCGCATCAGAAAACCTTGCGCGCAGGGCTAGACAGGATCCAAGCCGTTTGTTAAACGCACGGCCTCTTCAGCGGACATCGCGCCGCTGAATTCGCTTCGGCGAGGGGTGATTAGCTCAGTTGGTAGAGCAGCTGACTCTTAATCAGCGGGTCGTAGGTTCGAGCCCTACATCACCCACCAAATATCTCAGCGAAATTAGCTGATTTTCCAAATCGCCAGAGGCGATGGCAGTTCTCAATAAGTTAGCGGGATGTAGGCTGTCTCTGTGCCTCGGCAATCAGCGCTTTCTGTAGGCTTATTCAGCCGACGTTTTTCCTAATCATAAAATGTATTCTCCATGCTCTGAGGAATGGTTCAACGGACACCAACTGAAATTGCGCCTGAGGCTTGTCCTGACCGCAGGACTTGGTGCTCAAGGTCCGCTACTCACGTGCCAGCTGACTGTCGGAAGCCCCAGCGGCATTTCCGAAACTGACTCAAACCACACCTACATTGCCCTCGCAGTCATTTCCGAGAAATAGCTCTACTCTGCTGCGCATTGCTCTGCGCTGTACCTCAGCTCCGACGTTGCCAAGGAATAGTTCACGCCCGCTGGCAGCCCGTCGCCGAACAGGCTGCGTCACATCCGGCAATTTTGACGTTAAGCATAGAGCAAAGCCTATCAGGGGATGCGCGATGGGGCTCCGCCTGCCGACTGGACAGAGAGCCCTCCCGCTTCAATCCCGGCCGCCAAGCTTCTCTCAAGATCCGAGGTTCCGAGCCAGGTGTGCAGAAAGCCGGCATTGAAAGCATCGCCGGCTCCTGTTGTATCGACCACATTTACCGGAAGCGCTTCAGCTGAGACCCAGGTCGAGCCGCAGGAGGCGACTGCACCGCGCTCGCCGCATTTCAGCGCCACCAAGGGAAATCGCTTTCGCAAATTCTGCAGGATGGCCTCGTCTGCGCTTTCTCCGGTCAATGCCTTTCCTTCCTCGACATTCGGAAGCAGCAGGTCGATTCCTGCGCAGATTTCGAAGAAGTCCGAGTCACGCCGGATCAGTTCATCGTCCCAGCTCGGGTCGAGGGAGATCGTGAGACCAAAGCTGCGAGCCAAAGCGATCACCTGCGGAGCATCCTTGAGGGTGGCAAACTCCGCGATGTGCAGATGGGCGACGTCATGGGCCGAGAGAGCCTGCTCCAGCGTCGCCGGACACGAAATCCCGGCTCGCCGGGATACGAAGGCTCGTTCCCCGTTTCTGACCAGGGCTACGGTCGGCTGCGGTCCGGCGTCAGGGGAGCGCTCGACGAAGGATAGGTCGATCCCGCTGGCTTCAAGCTCCGGGTTGAGGCTCTGGGATAACGCATCCGTACCAAGGCGCGTGAGGAGGGCGGCCGGGCGCCCGAACGTTGCGAGGTGCGCGGCCGTAATATAGGCGCCGCCGCCGGCCGTGATGGTCACATTGTCTGCAAACCTTTCGTGGCCCAGGGTCGGCATTTCCTGAAGGCCCGTGAAGATGATGTCGCAATAGGTCCGCCCAAGACATAGGATCTTGCTGCGCTTGGTGGGCGTTCCGGTCATCGGGCTGCCAGGGCCTTCTCGGTGGCCTTGTCGAAATAGTAGAGTTTTTCCATCGGCGCATGGAGGGTAAGCTGCTCGCCGATCCGCGGAATCTGCCGTCCCGGCGCGGAGCCGATGATGGTCTGACCCGCGCTCTCGATGTGAACGAGGGTTTCGGAACCGAGGGTTTCCACCACGGCGACAGTGCCGGAGACCGTCAGGCCTTCGGAGCCGGCCTCGGATGGGACAAGGTCGTGCGGGCGGGCGCCGACGAGGATCTCCGAGCTGGTTGCGGAGGCGAACGGAGCCCGCACCGTTCCTCCGAGCGAGAGAGTGGCTGCGCCATCCTTCAGGGAGCCGGGCAAGAGGTTCATGGTGGGGCTGCCGATGAAGCTGGCCGTGAACACATCAACGGGGTTTTCATAGAGCTCCAGGGGCGTGCCCACTTGGAGGATACGGCCCTCGCGCATCACCACGATCCGGTCCGCCATGGTCATGGCCTCGACCTGATCGTGCGTGACGAAAACCGAGGTGGTGGCGAGGCGGTGATGGAGCCGCTTGATTTCGATGCGCATCTGTGTGCGCAGCTGCGCATCGAGGTTGGAAAGCGGCTCGTCAAAGAGGAAGGCGGCCGGATCGCGCACCATGGCGCGGCCGATGGCGACGCGCTGACGCTGTCCGCCCGAGAGAGCAGCGGGGCGGCGCTCGAGGAGATGTGTCAGGCCTAGGGTTTCTGCCACCTGTTCCACGCGCCGACGCTTCTCGCTCTGTGAGAGCTTGGACCGGTAGAGCCCGAAGGCGATGTTGTCGGCGACCGTCACATGCGGGTAGATCGCGTAGTTCTGGAACACCATGGCGATGTTCCGGTCCTTGGGCTGGAGGTCGTTGACGACCCGCCCGTCGATCCTGACCGTGCCGTCGCTGATCTCCTCAAGTCCAGCGATCATCCGCAAGGTCGTGGACTTGCCGCAACCCGAAGGCCCAACCAGCACAACGAACTCTCCGTCCTGGATGGAGAGGTCGATGCCATGAACGACGGTGGCCGGTCCATAGCGCTTGACGAGACGCTCGAGTTCGATGGTCGCCATCAGCGGGCTCCGAGAATTGCATTGAAACGGGAATGGAGATCCTGGGCGGAGGTTTCGCCCCATCGTTTCGCCTCCTGCATCCGATGACGGATGCCTGTGATCTCCTGGCTGTAGCCGGCAATCGCCTCGGAGAGCGCCCGCGGCGCCGGCCCGCCGAAGCGGTCGCGCACGGCGACGAAGTTTTCCGGGGAGACGATCTCGGCGAACTGAGCCCTGTCGATGGCGGCGCGGCGGCCCGCGCAGCGCTCGAAGGCTTCCTGGAAAGCCTCGTAGCCATCCTCCGCAATATCGCCGCCGACGACCACCACAGCGCGAGACACTGCGGCGGCGATCTCGTGCGCCTCGCGGAACGACAGGCCTTCGCGGCGCACAAGGCTGTCGGCGAGTTCAGTCACCGTGATACAGCTCCGGCGGATATTCTGACGGACCCGCTCAGGGTTGACGCGCAGGGCAGGAACGAGGGCAGCCAGCAGGTCGAGCACGCGCCCGCCGCTTTCGAACGTGCCGTAGCCGAAGCTCTGGCTCTCGCCCTCGCTGTCATTCATGTCGGTAGACGGCGTGTTGTGCATAATCGTGAGCATGGCCTGCGCCCGCCCGACCGTCTGCGAGGCGAGGTGGCGCATGTGCTCGATGGGAACGGGATTGCGCTTCTGCGGCATGATCGACGAGATCTGCACGAAAGAATTGGGTACGTAGACCTGCCCGACCTCGAAGCTCGTCCAGAATTGCAGATCCTGAATAAATCGTCCGAGATGCAGGAAGACGAGTTCGATCGCCGAATAGGTTGAGGTGATGTAGTCGATGGAGGCAATGCACCCGTAGGAATTCTGCAGAGGGCGGCTGAAGCCGAGGAGGTGCGCCATCAGATCCCGGTCGATGGGAAAACCGCTGGTGGTGATGGCGGCAGCACCCATGGGGCTTCGGTCCACGATGTCGCGGGCTGCTTCCAGACGGGCGATGTCGCGCAGCAGGGTTTCGAGCACGGCAGAGAGGTAATGACCGAAGACGGTCGGCTGCGCCGGCTGGCCATGGGTATAAGCGACGATAAGCGTGTTGCTCTCCCGTTCCGCCACGGCGGCCAGGGTCTCGGCAAGGCGCACCATGCGCTCCAGCAAGGCATCGATCCGTGCCTTGAGGCCGAGCTTGAACAGGGTGTGGTCGATGTCGTTGCGGGAGCGAGCCATATGCAGGCGCCCGGCAAGATCCGGCCCCAGACGTTTGCGTAGCTCCTTCTCGATCAGGAAGAAGAAATCCTCCACCTCGCCGGTATAGGTGAGCGTGTCGACATCGATCTCACGGTCGATGGACTCGAGCGCCTGCGCGATGGGACGCGCCTGCTCGATGGTCAGGATCCCGGTCTCGTGAAGCATCACGAGGTGGGCCCGGTCGATCAGACGGAAGCCTTCGACGTGATGATCCTTCGCCCCGTCGAAGAGCGGGCGCAGGACCGTATCCTTGTATACCGGATCCGGAAAGACGGAGGTGTCGTTGAAGGAGCCTGCAGTCATCGGCTTTAGCCTTTAAGTCCAGCGAGCATCACGCCCCGGACGATGTAGCGCTGAAGGAACAGGAAGATGATGAGGGTGGGAAGAGTTGCGATGCTCGCGCCTGTCATGATCTTTTCCCACTGGATCGACTGCTCGACGGCGAAGCTGGAGAGGCCGACCGGCAGGGTGTAGAGCTCTGCGCTGGTGGTGACGATGAGAGGCCAGAAGAACGCAGTCCAGTTGCCCAGGAACGTGAAGATCGCAAGAGCCGATAGGGCAGGGGTGACCAGCGGCATGGCAATCTTCCACCAGATCGTGAACTCGTTGAGTCCATCGATGCGCGCAGCCTCCAGGAAGTCGTCAGGCACACCTTCGAAGAACTGCTTCATCAGGAAGGTGCCGAAGGCCGTCATCATTCCGGGGAACATGATGCCCCAGTAGCTGTCGAGCCAACCGAACTGGCTTGCCATCAGGTACCAGGGCAGAACCAGCATCTCGGTCGGGATCATCAGGGTGGACAAGATCGCGATGAACACGATGTACCGGCCCCGGAAACGGAACTTCGCCAGCGTGTATCCCACGAGGCTGTCGAAGAACACGTTGGAGAGGGTGACGATCACCGCCACGATGGTCGAGTTGATGAGCCAGCGGGTGAAGCGCCCGTCACCGAGGATCTCGATATAATTGTCGAGGGTCGGCGCCTCCGGAATCACACGCAGATCGTAGACCTGCGAGGCATCTTTGAGAGACGTGGAAAGCATGAACAGCAGGGGCGTCACCATGATGATGCCGCCGATGAACAGGAGCGTCCAAGCGATGATCCGGCCAGGCCGGACCTTCGGCATCGCAAGGACGGGTATGGAGGCGGCGGCTTTCATCAGCGGTCTCTCATGAGGCGCAGTTGGACGAGGGAGATCACGAGCAGGATCATGAAAAGCACCACGGTTTGCGCGGCTGCGTATCCCATCTCGTAAGAGCTGAAAGCGGTCTGGTAGATCATCAGCACCAGGGGCTTCGTCGAGTTCAGCGGCCCGCCGGGATCGTTGGTGTTGATGTTATAAACCTGGTCGAAGATGCGCAGGAAACCAATGGATGAGAACACGACCAGGAACACCAGGGTCGGCTTGAGCAGCGGCAGCGTGATCTTGCGCAGGATCGCGCCTTCCGACAGGCCGTCGATGCGCGCAGCTTCATAATAGGTAACGGGAATGGCCCTGAGGCCCGCCAGGAAGATGATGATCTGGAATCCCAATCCCGCCCACACGGCAGGCGCCAACACGGCTGGCAGCGCCTGTGAAGTCGAACGAAGGAAGGGTTGTTGCGGGATGCCGAAACTCGAAAGTATGTCGTTGATCACGCCGATCGGCACGGGTTGATAGAACCAGCGCCACACCCAGGCCATCGCCGCCGCCGTGGTGAGGAAAGGCAGGAAGTACAGCGCGCGGATGAACGAATGCATAAACCGCACGCGGTCGAGGTAATAGGCCACCACGAAGGAGATCAGCAGGCTGATCGGAGTGCCGAGGATCAGGTACAGGAACGTGTTGCGGAAGACCTGCCAGAACAGGGGATCCTCGAGCAGCCTCTTGTAATTCTCCAACCCGACGAAGGAGGCAGGCTTGGTGATGGTCCAGTCTGTAACAGACAGGTAGAAGGCCTGGAAGGTCGGCCAGAAGCGGATAACAACGTAGAAGAGAATAGGGACCGCGAGGAAGCCCCAGGCCCATATCACCTGTTTTTGGCCAAGGCTCATCCTCGACCAGAGGCCGCCTCCGGCTGCCTCCCGATGTGTGATGGTGGACATGCGCTGCTTCCTCGCGGGTTTGGCTTAGCGCTTCGCGCGGTCGATGATCGCCTGCTCGGCTTCGGCCGCCTTGGCCAGGGAGGTCTTCGGATCCTCGCCGCCGATCAGGACGCGGTTGGCCATGTCGATGGCTGTCTGCCGCTGGGCCGCCTCGTCCTTGAACAGGGTCGTATGCGAATACTCCAGACCCTTGAGGAAGGGACCATAGATCGGATGTCCGATGTTCTCAGGGGTCAGAGCGGCAGTGCGGCGCGCCGGCAACTCGCCCACAACGTCCATCCAGACCTTCATGGCCTCGGGGGAGGAGACGTATTTCAGGAACTTCTCGGCCGCCGCCAGTTTCTCGCCTTCCGCCTTCGTGGTGATCGCGTTGGCGAAATAACTCGCGTAGTTGCTGCGCATGCCTTGCGCATTGGCGGGAAGCTCGGTCACGCCCCATTCGAAGGCCTTGATCGTGCCGAATGATCCCAGACGGAAGGTGCCATCAATCGTCATGGCGGCAAGGCCTGCGCGGAAGGCGGCCTGCCCCTCGTCCATGAATCCAGCCTGGCCGACCTTATGCTTCTTCTGCAGGTCGGTGTAGAAGGTAAGCGCCTTCTGGCCGGCCTCGTCGTTATAGGCGACCTTGGTGTCGTTCTCCGTGTAGGGAACTCCACCGAACTGGCGGACCAGTACCTCGCGCCACCACTGATGGTCCTGACCGCCCATGTCCAGCGTCATACCGGCGGATATGATGTTGCCGCTGCCATCGCGCTTCACGGTCTTCTCGGCGGCGGCCACAAGTTCGTCGAGGGTCTTGGGCGGGTTGTTAGGATCGAGGCCCGCGTCCTTGAAGGCCTTCTTGTTGTAGAAGAGGGCGAGAGAGCGTACGGCCGTCGGCAATCCGTAATAGTCGTTGCCGCGCTTCATGGCGCTCACGATCGGGAAGAAGTCACGCTCGATTTCAGCTGACGGGAACGCCTCCGCGCGCAAGGGGCGGATCATCTTGCCGGCGATGAAGTTGTCGGTCCAGCCGTAGAAGAGCTGCACGACGTCCGGCCCTTGGCCTGCGAGGATCGCGGCGGCGACCTTCGTCTGGTAGTCCGCATAGGGGAAGGTGGTCTGCTTGACCTTGATGTCCGGGTTCGCCTCCTGGAACTTCGCAATCAGCTGGTTCATCGCCTTAACGCGGGTATCGAACACATACTGCCAGTATTCGATCTCGACGGCCTTGGCGCCGGTAGAAGCCAGGGTGGCGAAGCCCAAGGCAACGCTCGCGAGCATATGACCGAAACGCATGTTCCTCTCCATTCTTGCTGGCGCCGAGCGCCAATCCTTCTCTTGTGGCGGTCCTTCAAGACCGATCCACCTTCAAGGATCCCTGAGAGTGAACGGACTGTCAATAAGATAATTCACTTGAGTTATCCCATGAGCCGGGCCATCGTTGCAGCTTGGAGAGTTCGGAAATGCCGAAGAAAACCAAGGCTGGGGTACGCTCGACAATCGGCAGCAATCCGGAGCGCAATCGCTCCCACAACCGTCGCGTCGTGCTTGACGTGGTGCGCCAGTTTGGCCCCGTTGGGCGCACCGAGATCTCGCGCCATGCGCATCTGAGCACGCAGGCCGTCTCGAACATCGTCGAGGACCTCGTCGCCGATGGCCTTCTCATCAGAACCGGGCGGCTCAGGGCAGGGCGCGGACTTCCGCCGATCCAGTTTGCCGTCAATCCGGACGGCGGCATGACAGCCGGCATCGAGATTGCAGCGGATCACGTCTCAACCCTTCTCGTCGATGTCGGCGGGCGCGTCCGCGCGCAGCGCACTGTGCCAATCAGGCACAACGATCCCGCCTCGGTGCTGCCCGTCATCAAGGCGGAAATCGAGGCGGCGCAGGCCGAGTTAAGGCCGCCTGTTCCCCAACTCCTCGGGGTCGGGGTCGTGATGCCGGGGCCGTTTAACGTCGAGGGTATGACATCCGTCGGTCCGACGACCCTGTCGGGATGGCTGGACTTCGATGCGGCGGCCGGAATCGGTCAGATGCTGAATGTGCCGATCACCCTGGAAAACGATGCTACCGCCGCCGCCGTCGGCGAGCGCCTGCACGGGGCAGCGAGGGAACTCAAGAATTTCTGCCTGATCTATTTCGGCCAAGGCCTCGGCCTTGGCATCATGATCGACGGGCGGCCCTATCGCGGAGCGAACGGCAACGCGGGCGAGATCGGGCACGTACTGGTGCAGAAGGGCGGCCATCGTTGCTCCTGCGGCCAGCATGGCTGTCTTGAGGCCTACGCGTCGATCCAGGCCCTTGCCGAGAAGCTGGCTGCGGCGGGAGTCGAGGACGTCGACTATGAACGTCTCGAGCAGTTGCATCGCCAGCGGCATACGGTGGTCGAGGCGTGGGTCAGCGAGGCGGCTTCCTATCTCGCACCGCAGATTGCGATGCTGGAAAACCTCTTCGATCCCGAAGCCATCGTGATCGGCGGCGCATTGCCGCCCGGCCTTCTGGAAGATCTTACGCAGGCCATGCAGCCGCTGCCTCTGTCCGTTGCGCGTCGCAGGAACCGCAGCGAGGCGCGGCTCATCCAGGGGCGAACCGGCCGGCTCACTGCAGCGCTGGGTGCCGCAGCCCTGCCGCTTCTGGAAACGATGACGCCCCGGCTTGACACTGCCCAGGCTGCCAGGCGCGAACAACCGAACGAGGAGATGTCCCTTGCTGGATGACCACAGCCGCTTTGACCGCGCCGTTCACCAGCCGTCATTGGTCCGCCTTCATCGCGCCCTCAGCCGGCTGCGCTCGGTGCTCACCGTGATGAACACCGGGGCTCATCCGGACGATGAGATGAACGGTATGCTCGCAGCCCTGCGCTTTGCCTACGGCATGCGGGTCGTGGTGGCCTGCTCCACCCGGGGCGAGGGCGGCCAGAACGCCCTCGGGCCGGAGCGAGGCGCTGTTCTCGGCGTCCTGCGCACGGCGGAGATGGAAGAGGCTGCACGACGCATGGATGCGGATGTGGCGTGGCTCGGCCACGGCCCCGACGACCCGGTGCACGATTTCGGGTTTTCGAAGAACGGCGACGACACCCTCCGTCGCTGGGGCGAGGAGCGTATCGTCGAGCGCCTCGCGCGCGCCTATCGCCGCTATCGTCCAGACATCGTGATTCCTACCTTCCTGGATGTCCCGGGCCAGCACGGCCATCACCGCGCGATGACCCGCGCCGCCGAGACGGCGCTCTCACTTGCCGCCGATCCTACCGCCTTTCCGGAGCATGTCGCGTCTGGCCTCACGCCCTGGCAGGTCTCCAAATATTACCTCCCGGCTTGGTCGGGCGCGGGCTATGCCTATGACGACGAGGTGCCTCCGCCGCCGGCGACGCTCAGCCTCGAAGTTGCCAGCGGCGACGAGGTGACCGGGCTTGCCTATAAGCACCTCGGCGAGTGGTCGCGCGCCGCGCATGCATCTCAAGGCATGGGCGTGTGGCGTGACAACCCAGTCGACCGATGGAGCTTGCACCTGAAGGTCCGGGCCGGCGGCGAGGCTGGGCCCGAGAGCGATATCCGGGCTCATGTGCCCGCAACCCTTGCCGACATTGCAGCCGTGCCGGGCGTGCCCGGGTCGGCGGCTGCTGCCCTGCGGGACGCGCAGGCGCAGATCGATGCCGCCATTACCGCCTTCCCGAACCGCGCCCGCATCGCCGAGGCGCTCGTAGATGCGGCACGGCTGATCGAAGCAGCTCGGCAGGCAGGGTGGGACATCGCCTTGACCGGAAGCTGCGGGAGATCGATGCGGCGCTCTTCGAGGCCAGCGTCAACACGGCCCGCGCCGTGTTCGCGGGGCCGGCGCATCCCGGCGCGCGTATGGCACTGCAAATACATATCGATGCGCAGGCACTTTCTGATGTTGCGATGACGCCCCGTCTTCCCGAAGGCTTCGATGCCATCTCGACGCACGAGGGGCTTGGACATGTGCAGTTTGATGTCGCGATTCCAGCATCAGCCGCCCACACTGGAAACTATCCCGAGTCTTATGATTCCCTGGGTGGCAACGGCGAGGGTGGCGTCCACCTCTCTGGCAAGGTTGGGACGCGCAGAATCGAAGTCGATCTCGACCCGGAGGAGCCCCTGAGAATTGGACCGCCGCAATCCTTGTCCCTTGAGCCGGCAGTGGCGCTCATCAAGGCCGGAGAGCCGACTGGTGGCATTCGTGTGCGCGTTGCCGGCGCCGAGCCGATCACCTGGCAAGTGCCGGAGGGCTGGATCGTTCGGAAGGATGGAAGCGATTGGGTTGCCGCACCACCCCGTGAGTTCCGCCCTGGCGTTGCGACGCTGGTTCCTGTCGCCGACGATAGGCCTGCGAGTTCGGTCCAGACCATCAGCTATCCTCACATCAGGCCCACATCCTACATTGTGCCGGCGGAGCTGAAGGTTCTGTCGCTCGACGTCGCCCTTCCGGCCGGTGCCCGCATCGGCTATGTGGGCGGCGGGAGCGACAATGTTGGCATCCAGATGCGCCGCCTTGGCCTTGACGTGACGGATCTTGGCGAGGCCGACCTGAAAGCGGGCGCCCTTTCCACCTTCACCACCATCGTTGTCGGTATCTTCGCCTTCGGCCTCAGGCGTGACCTCCAGGCCGCGACGGTGCGTCTGCATCGTTTCGTGGAAGACGGCGGCCATCTGGTGACACTCTACCATCGCCCCACCGATGCGTGGGACCCGGCCTCCACGCCGCCTCGCCGCCTCGCCATCGGCTCGCCCTCGCTGCGCTGGCGCGTCACCGACCCCGCCGCTCCTGTGACGGTGTTGAGGCCGGATCATCCCTTGATGATCTCTCCAAACCGCATCGACGCTGACGACTGGCAGGGCTGGGACAAGGAACGGGGCCTCTACTTCGCGTCGGAATACGATGCCGCCTACGAGGAGCTGCTGGCCCTGAATGATCCGGGCGAGAGCCCACTCAAGGGCTCCCTGATCTCCGCCCGCATCGGGCGCGGGCGGCACACCCATGTATCGCTGGTGCTGCACCACCAACTCGACAAGCTGGTTCCCGGCGCCTTTCGCCTGCTCGCCAACATCGTTCAGCCTGCCTGAGGCCATGAAGGTCGAAGCTGAAAGCGTATCGGCTGGCTCTGCAGTTTCCCTGTGGAGCAGTGTGGGATGGCTGCTGCTCGACATGAGCTTGGTCACGATCATGCAGGTTATGGTCAAGGCGAAGGGTGACACCTATCCGGCGATCCAACTCGTCTTTCTGCGATCTCTCGTCGGATTTCTGACTGTGGCGCCGCTCATGTGGCGCCATCGTGCCAAGCTAGCGAACCTGTCGAACATTCGCGGCCATCTCACACGGGTTGCTTTCAACTCGGCAGCGCTCACCTGCAACTTCGCCGCCTTCGCGGCACTCCCGCTCGCCCTCGTCACTGCCATTGGCTACACCCGTCCCCTGATCCTGCTGGCAATGGCGGCAGTTCTGCTCGGGGAGAGGGTGAGCCGGATCCGCTATGCGCTCACGGCTTTGGGCTTCATTGGAGTCGTCGTCATGCTGCGGCCGGACGAGATCCCCTGGAACATCGGCCTGCTTGCGGCTTTCGGGTCCGTGTTCTTCGGCGCATTGTCCGTGGTGCAGACGCGACGCCTTGCGGGTGAGGATACGGTTGTCCTGATGCTTTTCTACACGGTGGGCCTAACCCTCCTGACATCGGTTCCGGCTGCCCTTGTTTGGAAGCCGATCCCATGGGCTGAAGCACCGAGCATTATCCTGATCGGAATCCTAGCCCAGGTCGGACAATATTGCTGGCTCCAAGCATACCAGAAACAGGAGGCGCGGCTTCTAGCGCCCATCGGGTACCTATCCATCATCTTCACGGGTTTCGCCGGCTGGCTCTTCTTCGGTGAAGTTCCGTCAGTGTCGCTGTGCCTCGGTGCAGCCGTCGTAGTTCTGGCTACCATCCTAGCAACGCCAGCGGAGCAGTGGCTCAAGAACAGGGGACAGAAACCGGGCCTAAGCTGATTTTAAGGCATCATCGCTCTGCCACCGTTTGCAACACAGTGACCCCTTGTCTCGGCAGCCTTGACGGCGGCTCGTCGGCGTACCGCTCCTTGCGGTCAGATCGCAACGTTTCCTGTAATCAGACACATTGCGCTGCTGGCGAGAGCAAAAACGTTGTTCGTGTGATCTCCAACATTCAAAGTGCGAGCTCCTGCTCGACGAGAGCGACCCAGAAGCTCACGCCGGTAGGAATCGCAGCGTCGTTGAAATCATAGGCTGTGTTGTGATGGAGCGCGCCATCGACCGCTGGGCCGTTCCCGAGCCACACATAGGCTCCCGGAGCCGCCTCGCTGAAGAATGCGAAGTCATCGCCGGCGGTCGATGGCTCGAAGTTCGTCACGACCTTCGAGCCACAAACGGTCTGCGCCGCTTTGAAGGCGCGGGTTGTGGCATCGGCATGGTTGATCACGGGTGGGATGCGCCTGCGGAATTCATACGATACGTCGATGTCGAACATCACGGCGATGCCCTTGGCCAGGCGCTCGATCTCGGCCTCGAGCTGGTCGCGAACCTTTGAAGAATACGCTCGTGCCGTTCCGCCGATCTCCACAATGTCCGGTATGACGTTGAGCGCTCTGGGATCTCCGGCCTGCAAGGAGCAGGCGCTCACCACGGCAGGCTGCAGCGGGTTGACCACGCGTCCGACAATGGTCTGCAGCGCGGACAGAAAGTGACCGGTCGCCGTGATCGGGTCCTTGCCAAGATGAGGTTTGGCCCCGTGAGTGCCAACGCCTTTGAAGGTCACGAACCAACTGTCGGACGAGGCAAGCTGCGGGCCTGGGGTGACAGCCATCTCGTCCGTGGCCAGTCCGGGCATGTTGTGCAAGCCATAGACCGCCTCACAGGGAAAGAGATCGAAAAGTCCATCCTCCACCATCTTCTTCGCGCCGCCCCGGCCTTCCTCCGCTGGCTGGAAAATGAAGTGTACTGTGCCGGAGAAGTTGCGAGACTTGGCGAGATAGCGAGCGGCTCCAAGCAGAAGCGTCGTGTGTCCGTCATGGCCGCAGGCATGCATCTTGCCAGCGAATTTCGACTTGTACGGACGCTCCGCCTGCTCCGGCATGGCCAGCGCATCCATGTCCGCGCGAAGGCCGATGGTGCGGGTGCCGTTGCCCACCTGCAGGGTTCCAACCACTCCCGTTTTGCCCAACCCCCGATGCACCCGAAGGCCTGCCTCCTCAAGCAGTGTAGCGACAATTCCGCTCGTCCGCTCCTCCTCGAAACCCAGCTCAGGATGGGCATGAAGATCTTGGCGCAGTCCGCGTAGGAATGGTAGGTCCGCCTGGATGAGGTCCTGAAGGAACATCGTGCTGTCGTCCTCGATTTGCGGTCTCGAATCGTTCGATAACCCGGCAGAACACGGTCCACAATCATCCTTCTCGCAGCCGAACGACAGGAATGAGCGATGCAGCCCCACGATTTCTGGCAGGAAATCCACCCACCTTCGACATTCGACCGGCAGCCGGCGGAGGGGCATCGCGGCTTCTATCCTGCGGAGTTCGAGGATGGCCGCCAGCTGCGCCTGCCAATCCGGGAACTGGCGGATGGCGAGCATGCGCTGGCATCGCTCATCATCAACCAGGCCGGTTTCTCGGTCGAGGACGCGCTCTGCGCCAGCCTTGCCGAGAAAGTCCGCGCTTTCGCCCCAGAGGTAGTGGTCGGGCTTCCGACCCTGGGCCTCACCCTCGCGAGCGGTACAGCCCGGAAGCTCGGGCACAGTCGCTATGTTCCCCTCGGGACCTCCCGCAAGTTCTGGTACAGGGATGACCTTTCAGTGCCGATGACATCCATCACCAGCCCGGACCAGCTCAAGCGCCTCTATCTCGACCCGCGCATGCTGCCCGTGATCGAGAACAGGCGCGTTTTGCTTGTAGATGACGTGATCAGCAGTGGACGATCGATGGCCGCCGCACTGGACCTGCTTTCCTCCTGCGGGGTCAGGACCGTCGCCATCGGCGCGGCGATGCTCCAGACGGATGCATGGCGAGAGAAGCTTGCAGCCGTCGATCCGGTATGGCCGGATCGTGTGGTGGGGGTGCTCCAGTCCCCGCGCCTGAAACGGACGGCGTCCGTTGGGTGGGTGGCGGAATAGCCCTTTATCGATTCGCGGGCTATTTAGGCAGAATGGCTGTAACGTAGGCAGCCTTCTTGAGGAGCGGGGCTTCTCCGAGGCCATGGTTGTGTTAATGCCTGTAGCCGCGGGGCGGAGTCCCTTTCGGCGGTGAAACCTTAAAACGTAGGAGATCCTGAGATGGTAGGGCGTTGGTACAAACCGATCATAGGCACGGCCTTTGTTCTGGCGGGGCTGTCCTCAGCGCCGGCCATGGCTCAAAACAAGACCCTGACGATCTCCTGGTGGGGCTTCAACGGCGACAAGCTGGAAGAGATCGTGCTGAAGCCGTTCCGTGCCCAGTGCGGCTGCGAACTGGTCTTCGAGACCGGCAACAACGCCGACCGCCTGAACAAGATCAAGATCCGCGGCGGCAGCGGCGTCGATGTGGTCTACCTCACGGACAGCTACTCCCAGATCGGCATTCAGGAAGGTCTCTTCCAGCCGGTCGACCGTTCCAAACTCCCCAATCTCAACGGCATCTATGAGCTGGCCCGCGCGCCGCAGGGCCAGTTCGGTCCGGCCTATACCATCGGGCGCGTCGGCATCATCTACGACAGTGCCAAGGTGAGCGCCCCGATTACGTCTTGGAACGACCTGTGGCGGGAAGATCTGAAGCGCCGCGTCTCGTTGCCTGGCATCACCACCACTGCTGGCCCAATGACCGTACTGGTCGCCGCCAATAAGGCGGGCGTCGATCCCTACAAAGATGAGAAAGCCGCATTCAAGGCTCTTGAGCAGCTGAAGCCCAACGTGGTGAAGAACTACAACACGGGCTCGGAGCTCGTGAATCTGTTCTCGACCGGCGAGGTGTCCGTCGCCATGGCGCAGGACTTCACTCTGGCACAGATCCAGGCGGCGGTTCCGACGGTGAGGTGGGCGGAGCTGAAGGAGAGCGACTACGCGACCCTCAACACGGTAAACATCGCCAAGGGCGCGGCGAACCCGGACCTCGCGCACCAGTTCATCAACTTCATCCTCGATCCCAAGATCCAGCAGACGCTGGCCGAGAGGGGCGTCGATGCCCCCGTGGCAACCGCGGTGCAGCTGAAGCCCGAGGAGGCGGCTCGCTGGACATATGGGCCTAAGATGATCTCGTCGCTCAAGCGCCTCGATTACGAAAAGCTCAACGCGGCTAAGAACGACTGGCTCGACGCTTGGAGCGAGGTCTTCGGGAAGTAAATCCGGTCAGCATGATATCGAAACGCTTCTGGCGCCGGAACGGCGCAACCGGGTGGGCGCTGACCGCGCCCGCCACGATCGCCGTAGTCGGCTTCCTGATCGTTCCCATCGCAGCCGTGATCGCGGGAACCTTCATGGATCCGCGCGGGATCTTTGCCCCCTACATTTCCTATTTCAACAGCGGCTTCCGCACGACCGTCCTGTTCCGGACGCTGCAAATCTCGGCGTTCACGACGATCATCTCGCTGATCTTCGGGTTCATGACCGCTTATGTGGTGTCGCGCGCGCCCGGAAAGCTGAAAAGTCTGCTGATCGTCGCGGCTGTGTTTCCGCTTCTGACGGGCGTCGTGGTCCGCGCCTTCGCTTGGCTCATCATCCTGGGGCGCAACGGCATTCTCAACCAAACGCTGCTGTCGCTCGGCATCGTCAGCGAACCGCTTGAGATGCTCTATACGCAAGGGGCGGTGGTCGTCGGCATGGTATACCTCTTCGTGCCGTTGATGGTTCTCTCCCTCGTCGGCGTACTGGAGA
>JAJFBI010000030.1 GCA_020697385.1 Microvirga sp.
GCTGAAGCTCGTGGGCTCGCCGGACCAGTGCTCCAAGCGCTGGGTCTGGGAGCAGTATGACCACCTGATCCTCGGCAACACCGTCCAGACTCCGGGTGGCGATGCGGCCATCGTGCGCGTGGAGGACGGGCCCAAGGGCTTGGCGCTCACCACCGACGTGACGCCGCGCTATTGCGAGGCCGACCCGTTCGAGGGCGGCAAGCAGGCGGTGGCGGAAGCCTGGCGCAACATCACGGCGGTGGGCGGCCTGCCGCTGGCGATCACCGACAACCTGAACTTCGCCAGCCCCGAGCGGCCCGAATCCATGGGCCAGTTCGTCGGCTGCGTGAAGGGCATCGGCGAGGCCTGCAAGGCGCTCGACTTCCCCGTCGTGTCGGGCAACGTCTCGCTCTACAACGAGACCAACGGCCAGGGCATCCTGCCGACGCCTGCCATCGGCGGCGTCGGCCTCCTCGACGACGTGACGGTGAACGCCTCGGTCGCCTTCAAGCGCGAGGGCGAGGCGATCATCCTCATCGGCGCGACGGAAGGCTGGCTCGGCCAGTCGATCTACCTGCGCGACGTCTGCGGCCGCGAGGAAGGCGCTCCGCCGCCGGTCGATCTGGCGCAGGAGAAGCGCAACGGCGACTTCGTGCGCCAGCTCATCCGCTCCGGACAGGTGACCACGGTCCACGACTGCTCGGATGGCGGCATCGCGCTCAGCTTGGCCGAAATGGCCATGGCGGGCGGCGTTGGCGCCGAGATCACGGCTTATCCCGACAACCTTCCCCTGCACGCCTTCCTGTTCGGCGAGGACCAGGCCCGCTACCTCATCGCCGTCGATGAGGACGTCGCAGCCGACATCCTCTACGAGGCCGGCGCCGTCGGCATCCCGGCCTTGACTCTGGGGCTGACCGGGGGCGACGCGTTGATTCTGCCGGGCCAGCAGGCCATATCGGTGAAGCAATTGAAGGCGGCTCACGAGGCGTGGCTGCCGAACTACATGACCGGCAAAGCGTGACCCCAAGGTCCTGAGGAGTTTGATCCATGCCAATGAATGCAGGTGAGATTGAAAGCATGATCAGGGCCGCCCTGCCGGATGCGGTGGTGGAGATCAAGGATCTGGCGGGCGACGGCGACCACTACGCCGCCACCGTCACGTCCTCGGCCTTCAAGGGCAAGTCGCGGGTGCAGCAGCACCAGATGGTCTATGCAGCTTTGCAGGGTCACATGGGCGGCACGCTGCATGCCCTTGCATTGACGACGCTGGCACCCGACAATTGAGAGACGAACCCGGCGCCTTGACCGCTGCGGAACAGGAGAACCTCATGGCTGACGCCAACCAGATCATCGACAACGAAGTGAAGTCCAACGACGTCGTGCTCTTCATGAAGGGCACGCCGCAATTCCCCATGTGCGGGTTTTCGGGCCAAGTGGTCCAGATCCTCAACTACCTCGGCGTTCCCTATAAGGGCGTCAACGTGCTCGAGGACGAGACCGTGCGCCAGGGCATCAAGGATTATTCCAACTGGCCGACCATTCCCCAGCTCTACGTGAAGGGCGAATTCGTCGGCGGCTGCGACATCACCCGCGAGATGTTCCAGGCCGGCGAGCTGCAGCAGCTCTTCGCCGACAAGGGGCCCCGCCTTTTTTGTTTAGGACATTCGAGAGGAGAATTTTCGCTGACCGACCTCAAGTATGCACCGGGAACCCTCCTCCCCCTTGTGGGGAGGAGTTGGAGGTGGGGGTGTGAGCGCCACGTTGGTCCAGTTCAGCGCTGGCACCCCCACCCTTAATCCCTCCCCACAAGGGGGAGGGAAAAGCGCGTCTTATGTCGCATTCCTTAAACCGCTCAGTTTCCGGCACTATAGGGGTTCTGACTGAATCGGCCGCTGAGACAAAAACACAATCCGGCGGCCCGACCTGGGGGCTTTTCATGCTGGAACCGGAGACGAACGTCGTCGCCTTCAAGCCGCGCAGCATCGTGGCGCATCATCCCAAGAGCCTTATGGAGCGGGTCTATGCCTCCGGCTCCCTGGCTTTGCGGGCGGACGACCGCGCCACCAAGACGGCGGCCGTGATGCTGCAGGCCTTAGGCCTCCTGGTGATCGAGGAGATCACGGCCGACGGAGCACCGCGCCGGCTACAGCGCGGGGAGGCGAAGGGAGCTATGGACCGGCCGTGGCGACTCTCGAAACCGGCCTATTCCGCGTTCCCGACGGCGGAGCCGTTCCGACCTAGCGTCCTATCCCAGATTCCCTCTGATTGTTGGGTTGGTCCTTGGCCGGCCTGGGTGTAGCCTGTCCTGACCGTATCTGTACTCGGCGTTGAGCGATGCCGCGTGGGTCAGGTCCATGGCCTGCCGATCTGCACGTCGGAACGATCTGGAAGGGGACTTCAGAATGTCGCCCGCCCAAGCCATGATCTGCAAAGGCTGCTGGCAGCAGATGCGGATCCCCGTGCCCCTGCATGGCTTGGCCTCCGTGCCGTTTCGAGCTTTCGGCATCCGTCCGAGCCGGATGAACCCGAACACCTGCACGGTCTGCGAACTCATGTTCACGCGCATCATGAAGGCCCGCAAGATCCCGGTCGACGTCTCCATCCTGTTTGCCGATCTCAGAGGCTATACGGCCCTGTCGCAATCGCTCCCATCTGACGCGCTCTCGTCCCTGCTTGATGCCTTCTATGACGAATGTGCGGAGGCCATCTGGGACTACGACGGGCTCCTCAACAAGACCATCGGCGATTCCGTCATGGCCATCTTCAACTTCCCGATCCAGCAGTCCAATCACGCCGAACAGGCCGTGCGGGCCGCCCACGAGATCCAGCGCCGCTGTGAGGCCCGCCGCAAGACCCTTCTGGCCGAGAACGGGGGCCTCGAAGGCAGTGAGCTTGGGGTGGGGATCGGCATCGATTCAGGCACGGCCAGCTTCGGGGAGTTCGGCCGTGCGCATCGGGACCTCACCGCCATCGGGCCCGTGGTGAACACGGCCGCCCGCGCCCAGGCCGCTGCCGGAACGGGCGAAATCCTGGTGACCCGAACCGTCTACGAACGGGCCGGGCTCGACTTGGTCAGGGGCGAAGGGCGGGAGTACCAGCTGAAGGGCATCGAGGCTCCAGTTCAGCTCTTCGCCGCTTAAGAGCGGTTCAGCGCCGCCTTCATGAACGCGACGGCATCCGGCGAGGCCCATTCGGCCGGCCCTTTGAGCAGCGCGATCTCGCACCCGGAGGCATCGACCACGAAGGTGGTCGGCAGGCCGACCACATGACCAGACTTCTGCAGAACCTGCAGGATCTTGCCCTCGGGATCGGCATGGTAGGCCAGATTCGTGATGCCGTTGTCCTTGAGCCAGGCCTTCGGCTTCTCTCGGTTGCGGGTGTCAACGTTGATGGCCACCACCTGGAAATCCGGCCCGCCCAGCTCCGCCTGCAGCTTGTCGAGGGCCGGCATCTCCTCCCGGCACGGCACGCACCAGGTGGCCCAGAGATTGACCAGGATGGTCTTGCCCTTGAAGTCGGTAAGGCTCGCCGGCTTCTCGTCGGGACCCGTGAAGGCGATCGCCGGAGGCGGCTTGGGAGCGCTGCTCACCCCGACAGCCGCCACCTCGCCCCTGGCCAGCGGCTTCAGGCGCTCGGCTGCTTCTCTTGAAGCCCGGCATTCGGCTACACCACCCGCCATGGGATTGTGGGGCGCCAGCCCATACCAGACCGCGCCAGCACCGGCGAGGACGAGAGCGGCAAGGCCCATGAGCAAGGTTTTTCCGGATTTCGCTGTGTTCGACATGGCCCGTGATGTGGCGCCTTTCGGCCTCGGCCTCAAGTCCTGAGTGGCGGAACGGCCCCGGTTGGGGGGTCACAATCCTGTGGTGGCCGCGCGTGCTGTCGTCCGCACGATGCGCTCTTAGATGGAGCATCGGATGGATTCCAATAGTGCAAGTCCACTTTTGAGTCCGATGCTCTTGCCTCTCGCATCTGCACACGCTTCCCGCTATGGTGCGGCCACGTTTCGGAGCTACTGATGTCGTCCAGCCTGTCTCTCACCCGCGCTGTCCTGGTTGCGGGCCTTGTTGTTTTAAGCCTTTCGGCCTGTGGCCGCCGCGGCGCGCTCGAGCCGCCGCCGAGCGCCTCCGCACCCGCGACCCAGCCGGCGAGCACGGTGAGCGACACGGCCCTACCCTCGCCGGTCGGGACACCCCGCTCCACGCCGCGCCGGGGCTACACGATCCCCGACAAGCCGTTCATTCTCGATCCGCTGCTTTAGGCCTGTTCGATGCACCACTTTGCCTATCGCGACGGCGTCCTCCATGCGGAAGGGGTCGATCTGCGCCGCCTCGCGGATGAGGTTGGAACGCCGTTCTACTGCTATTCCAGCGCCACGTTGGAGCGGCACTATCGCGTCTTCGCCGAGGCCTTCGCCGACACGGACGCCCTCGTCTGCTATGCCATGAAGGCCAACTCCAATCAGGCCGTGCTCAAGACCCTGAGCCGCCTGGGCGCCGGCATGGACATCGTGTCCGAGGGCGAGCTGCGCCGAGCGCTTGCCGCCGGCGTACCGGGTGAGCGCATCGTGTTCTCCGGCGTCGGCAAGACGAAGGCTGAGATGGCCTTCGCGCTGGACAGCGGCATCCTGTGCTTCAACGTGGAGTCGGAGCCCGAGCTCGAGGCGCTGTCCGAGGTCGCCGCCTCCAAGGGGATGCGCGCGCCAGTCTCGATCCGCATCAACCCGGATGTGGACGCCAAGACGCACGCGAAAATCTCGACCGGCAAATCCGAGAACAAATTCGGCATCCCGATTTCCCGCGCCCGCGAGGTCTATGCGCGGGCGGCGGCGTTGAAGGGTATCGCGGTCACCGGCGTCGACATGCATATCGGCAGCCAGATCACGGATCTGAGCCCCTTCGACAACGCCACCGCGCTGCTGGCCGAACTCGCCCGCGACCTGATGGCCGACGGGCACAAGCTGCATCACATCGATCTCGGCGGCGGCCTCGGCGTGCCCTATCGCGAGAACAACGAACCGCCGCCCGATCCGCAGGCTTACGCCGCGATCATCAAGCGCCACACCAAGGATCTGGGCCTCAAGCTCGTGTTCGAAATGGGCCGCATGATCGCCGGCAACGCAGGCGTGCTCGTCGCTCGCGTGATCTACGTGAAGCAGGGCGCCGACAAGCCTTTCGTGATTGTCGATGCGGCCATGAACGACCTCATCCGCCCGACGCTCTATGAGGCCTACCACGACATCAAGCCTGTGACGGAAGCCCCGCCCGACATGCCGCGCATCGTCGCCGACGTGGTCGGCCCCGTCTGCGAGACAGGCGATTATCTGGCGCTGTCCCGCGACATGCCCCAGCTGAAAGCCGGCGACCTCATCGCCATCATGACCGCCGGCGCCTATGGGGCCGTTCAGGCCAACACCTACAACACGCGTCTCCTCGTGCCCGAGGTGCTGGTGCGCGGCGACGACCATGCGGTGGTGCGGCCCCGCCCCTCCTACGACGATCTCATCGGCCTCGATCAGGTTCCTGGCTGGCTGGGCTGAACGTCTTCCCGCCTAAGATCATCGTTCGCGAATGAAAAACCTCGGCACAGATGCCGGGGGTTTCTCGCGGGCGACCAGCGCATATGGGGCGAATGACCTGTCCTCCGGCCTAAGGCGAAGCTTCGATCAAGGACTCGCAATACTCCAGCCAGTCACTTGTTCTTGAAGGTCCGTGCCGATTTGACCGCTGGTCATCCGAGGTCTCCGTGCTAGCTTTCTTGCGGGGGCGTCTGCACATGCGGTGCAGCGGGAGACTTTTTGCATGAGCGAGGGCCCTAACCCGACACCTGGGCAGAGCCGCTTGAACCAGCGGTTCGGCCGGCTTGTGGCTCATGCGCGCTGGTCGCTCTGGTGGGAGGAGGCCTGGCCCCGGCTCTGGCTGCCGCTTGCCATCGTTCTCGCATTTCTCACCCTGTCGTGGCTCGGCCTCTGGCTCGACCTGCCGGTTCTGTGGCGCACGATCGGGCTCGGCCTGTTCGCCGGGGCTCTCCTTCTCTCCCTGTGGCCGATTTTAAGCCTGCGGATGCCGAATCGGACCCGGGCGCTCGACCGCCTCGACCGGGAGACGGGCCTTGCCACCGGCCCGGCCAGGGTGCTCGACGATTCCCTGGCCTTGGGCTCCACCGATCCGGGAACCCGGGCCCTTTGGGCTCTCCACCGCAAGCGCGCGGAAGAGGCGGTGAGCCGGATGCGCGTGGGCCTGCCGCAGCCGGACATGCCGCGGCGCGACCGCTATGCGTTAAGAGCCGCTGGCCTGCTCGCCCTGGTGACGAGCGCCTTCGTGGCCGGTCCCGAGATCGGCTCGCGCCTCGCTGCGGCCTTCGACTGGCGCGATCCGGAGGTGGCAGCCGCCTCGTTCCGCATTGACGGCTGGATCGACCCGCCCCTCTACACCCGCACCCCGCCGCTCATGATCGACCTCGCCCGCGGTCAGAACTTGCGGGCGCCGGTCCGTTCGACGGTGGTGATCCGCATCGCCGGCGAAGGCAGCGCGGAGGTCAAGCCGGGTAAGGGTCTCACCCCCCTGCCCCCCAAGGCCGGCCAGCGCGCCGACATGCGCGAGGAGCGCTACACGCTCGAAGGCTCCAGCGAGCTGACGGTCAGCACGGGCTTTGCCAGCAGCGTGACCCTGACCATCGAGGCCATTCCCGACCGGCTGCCCGAGATCGCCTTCACCACGCCGCCTGAGGTGAATGCGCGCGGTACCTTCACCCTGGCCTACAAGGGCAAGGACGATTACGGCATCACGGCGCTGGAAGGCATCGTGGAGAAGGCCGACAACAGTAAGGGCCGCTCTCTCGTGCCCGCGCCCCAGCTGACCCTCGCGCTCCCGAGCCACGAGGAGAATGCCCCGGACACCAAATCACCCGTAGATCTCACCAACCACGCCTGGGCCGGCGCGCCGGTGACGATCCAGCTCAAGGCCAAGGACGAGGCCGGCCAGGAGGCCCGGAGCGAAAAGATCACCTTCACCCTGCCGCAGCGCCCCTTCACCAATCCGCTCGCCAAGGCCCTGGTTGAGCAGCGGCGCAATCTCGTGCTCGCGGCCGACGACCGCAAGCGCGTTCAGGTGGCCCTCGATGCCCTGCTGATCGCCCCGGAGGAGTACACGCCGCAATGGGGCGTGTTCATGGGGCTGCGCCAGGGAGCCGAACGCCTGCGCGTGGCCAAAACCGACCAGGATCTGCTCGATGTGGCCGACTGGCTCTGGGCCATGGCGCTGCAGATCGAAGACGGTAACCTCTCCGATGCGGAGCAGCAGCTGCGTGCCGCTCAGGAACGCCTGAAGGAGGCCATGGACCGGGGCGCTACGGACGACGAAATCCGCCGCCTGACGGAGGAGCTGCGCCAGGCCATGGACAAGTTCCTGCGGGAATTCGCCCAGCGCATGCAGCAGAACCAGCAGCAGTCGCAGAACCAGAACCAGCGCACGCCGGACCGGATGATCTCGCAGGACGATCTCAACCGCATGCTGAAGCAGATGGAGGAGGCCATGCGCCGCGGCGACGTGGCCGAGGCGCAGCGCCTGCTCGAGCAATTGCGCAACATCCTAGAGAACCTGCAGACCGCCCGGCCCAACAGCCGCATGACCGACCCGCTCGGCCGCGAGATGAACCAGGCCATGCAGGATATGGAGGACATGGCGCGCGAGCAGCAGAACCTGCGCGACGAGACCTTCCGCGACGGGCAGAACCGGCGCATGCAGCAGGGCGACCGCAACGGCCAACGCCAGCAGGGCCAGCGGCAACGGGGGCAGCGCCAGCAAGGTCAACAGGGCCAGCAAGGTGAGCAGGGCGAAGGCCAGGAGCAGGGCGAGGGCCAGCAGGCAGGACCGGACCAGGATCCCCTGGGCCTCAAGCAGCGGCAGCAGGCCCTCAGGGAGCGTCTGGAAGAGCTCCAGCGGCGCATGCAGGGCATGGGCATGCAGGGCGAGCAGGGCCTCGGCGAGGCCGAGCAGGCCATGCGCGATGCCGAGGGCGCCCTCGGCCAGGGCCAGGATGGCCCGGCAGTCGACGCCCAGGGCCGGGCGCTCGAGAGCCTCCGACGCGGCATGCAGGGCATGGCCCAGCAGATGCAACAGATGCAGCAGGGCGAAGGACAGGGGAACGAGCAGGCAGGCGGCCAGGAAGATCCCTTTGGAGAGCCGAGGGGCAACCAGCAGGCAGGCCCGCGCGATATGGATCCTTTAGGCCGTCCGACACGGAACCGGGACTATTCCGATGGTGGCGTCGAGGTTCCAGGTCCTGGTGGGGCAGCGCAACGTGCCCAACGCATCCTGGAAGAATTGCGTCGCAAGCTGGGCGACCCCATGCGAGCGCAGGAGGAACTCGAATATTTCGAGCGGCTGCTGCGAAGAAACTGATATTAGGGTCAACGCACTCCTTGTCACTTCAGGAGGTTCGGGCCACGGTCGCTCGAATCTCTTCATGGAATCACGATGTCCGGTTTTGTCGATCTGCTTGTGCCGATAGCGGTTGTCGCTGTCGCTCTCGTGTTGCTTCTCGGTCTCTTCAATATGCTGCGCGGCGGCAATGCCAGTCGGTCGCAGCATCTCATGCGCCTGCGCGTGCTGCTGCAGTTGATCGCCATCATCGTCATCATGGGGGTGATCTGGTGGAGAGCCGCCTAAGCACGAACGCGGTTCCCATACGTGAGATCCTGCAATGCAAATCTCAGGGTCTTCATAAGAGTGGACAACCCGCAACACCCACCCGGTTAACGCTCCCAGCATCCCCGTATTGACACGTTTTCGCCACGGTTTGTATTAAGAGATCGTTAGCCATAACGGCGTAGCCTGTTGGCCTTGATTTATATTGAGTTATGGACCTTTTAATGCGCACCAGCCCGGCCTTAGGCCTGAGTCTTCTGGTCCTGTTTATGGGATCGGCAGGCGCTTTGGGCTCCGATTCCAAGCGACAGGCCAGCACTTCCCCAACGGCATATCCATCGGGCATCCTGTCGGAATTCCGGTTCGGATTATCCGCTCAGGATCCGTGGGGCCGTGAAGGGGCTGACGGATCGGCCAACCTGACCGGCGAAATCCTGTTCGACAAGCCTTTCACCGCATCGGACCTTTTCACCAGCTATTTCATTCCCAGGCCGCATATCGGCGGCAGCCTGAATTTCGACGATCGCACCAGCTTCGCCTATGCGGGCCTGTCCTGGACCATCGACGTCACGCCGAACATCTTCGTCGAAGGCAGCTTCGGCGGCGCCATCCATAACGGCAAAGATTCCTCGCATCCCCTCTCGGACGGTCAGGCTGTGGGCTGCTCGCCCCTGTTCCGCGAATCCGGCTCGGTCGGCGTGCGGCTCTCCGCCAACTGGAGCGTGATGGCCACCATCGAGCACCTGTCCGATGGCGGAACCTGCTCGGACGAGAATAGAGGCTTGACGAATGTCGGCGCGCGGGTTGGGTATTCGTTCTAGCGAATCCTAACCCGTTGGGCCTTTCATGGTCGTTCTGAACCGCATCTACACCCGCACCGGCGACACCGGCACCACGGCGCTGGCTGCCGGCGGGCGCCGCCCGAAGCACGACCTGCGCATCGAAGCCTATGGCACGGTGGACGAGACCAATGCCTGCATCGGCATGGTCCGCCTTCACACGTCCGGGCATGAGATCGACGCGATGCTGGGCCGCATCCAGAACGACCTGTTCGATCTCGGCGCCGACCTTGCGACGGTCGAAACGGACAAGCCCCTCCCCTACGAGCCCCTGCGCATCACCCAAGGGCAGGTGGACCGCCTCGAGCAGGAGATCGACCGCCTCAACGGCGAATTGTCGGTGCTCCGCTCCTTCGTGCTTCCCGGCGGCACGCCCGCCGCCGCAGCGCTCCACCTCGCCCGTACGGTCTGCCGCCGCGCGGAGCGTCATGTGGTCGAGCTGACGGAGAGGCCGGACGAGAGGGTCTCGCCTGAGGCGGTGAAATACCTGAACCGCCTGTCCGATTTTCTGTTCGTCGCGTCCCGCTACGTCAATGACAAGGGCGCGCTCGACGTGCTCTGGGTGCCGGGGCAGAACAGGTAGGAACCAGCACCATGTTTCTCCCGCTTCACGACGGCGTCCCGCTCAAAAACATGAAGACGCCGCTCGCGACGCGGTTTCTGATGGGCCTCTGCATCGTCGCCTATCTCGCCACCTTCCATGCCCCGCCGGGGCCCGATGCGATGGTGGCAGGTCTCGGCTTCATCCCCTCGGTCCTGTTCGGCACGGAGACGCTGCCCGAGGGCTATCCCTTCGTGCCGGTGGAATTGACGCTGGTCACGAACATCTTCCTGCATGGATCCCTGTTCCACCTGATCGGCAACATGCTGTTCCTGTGGGTGTTCGGCGACAACGTGGAGGATGCCATGGGGCATCTCCGTTTCGTCGCGTTCTTCCTGCTCTGTGGCACGGCCGCGAGCCTTGCCCACGCCTACATCACCCCGGAGCCGCACCGGCCGCTGATCGGGGCCTCCGGCGGCGTCTCGGGTGTGGTGGCGGCCTATCTCATCCTCTATCCGCGGGTGAAGATCTGGGGCCTGTTCCTGAAGGGGATCCCCCTGCACCTGCCGGCCTATTGGACCATCGGCTTCTGGTTCGCACTTCAGTTCGCCTCGGCGTTTCTCGGCGGCGATGACGGCGTCGGCTGGTTCGCCCATCTTGGCGGCTTCCTCGTGGGCGCTATTCTCATTCCCCTCATGCGCCGTCGCTACGATCCCGTGCTCGCCCGCGTTCAGGCGCAGGAACTGCAAGCGCCGCGTTGACAATCGGGGCCTGGAAGCTACGGTCCCATCCGCCTTTTTCCTATATGTCCGGAGAGCCGTTTGTCGGCCATATCCGGATCCGACCATTGGTGAGGACAATCGAATGAAGCTTCTTGTGTGTGTGAAGCGGGTTGTGGACTACAACGTGAAGATCCGGGTGAAGCCGGACGGGTCCGGCGTGGAACTCGCCAACATCAAGATGAGCATGAACCCCTTCGACGAGATCGCCGTCGAGGAGGCGGTTCGCCTGAAGGAGCAGGGCAAGGCCACCGAGATCGTGGCCGTCTCCATCGGCCCGCAGCAAGCCGGCGAGACCATCCGCACGGCGCTCGCCATGGGGGCCGACCGCGGCATCCTGGTCAAGACCGACGCCACCGTGGAGCCGCTCGCCGTCGCCAAGATCCTGGCCAAGGTGGTCGAGCAGGAAAAGCCCGACCTGATCATCATGGGCAAGCAGGCCATCGACGACGATGCCAACCAGACCGGCCAGATGCTCGCCGCCCTCCTGGGCTGGCCGCAGGGCACCTTCGCGTTCAAGGTGAACGTCGGCGAGGGCTCAATCGACGTGACCCGCGAGGTCGACGGCGGCCTGCAGACGGTGGGCCTCAAGCTGCCCGCCATTGTGACCACGGACCTGCGCCTCAACCAGCCGCGCTATGCCAGCTTGCCCAACATCATGAAGGCCAAGAAGAAGCCGCTGGACGAGACCAGCCCTGAGACGCTCGGCGTCGATGTGGCCCCGCGCCTGAAGGTCGTCAAGACCACCGAGCCCGGCGGCCGCAAGGCCGGCGTGAAGGTCGGGTCCGTGGCCGAACTGGTGCAGAAGCTCAAAGTCGAAGCCGGCGTGCTTTAAAGCATCGGACCCAAAAGTGGGCACCACTTTTGGGACCCATCCAATGCTTCCTTTTTAGAGTAGCGCATCGTCTTAGCGGAAAACCGGACCCACTTTTCCGCACGATGCGCTAAGGGAGAAGACAACAATGACCACCCTGCTGTTTGCCGAGCACGACAACGCTCACCTGAAGGACGCCACCCACAAGGCGCTCTCTGCCGCCCAAGCGCTCGGCGCGCCCGTGCACGTGCTGGTGGCCGGCTCCAATGCCCGTGCGGTGGCGGAAGCCGCCGCCAAGCTCCAGGGCGTGGAGAAGGTGCTGCTGGCCGATGCGCCCGCCTACGAGCACCAGCTCGCCGAGCCGACCGCAGCGCTCATCGTATCCCTCGCGGGCCCCTACGATGCCCTGGTGGCGCCTGCCACCAGCAAGGGCAAGAACGTCATGCCGCGCGTGGCGGCGCTGCTCGATGTGATGCAGGTGTCGGACATCATCAAGGTGATGTCGCCCGACACCTTCGAGCGGCCGATCTATGCCGGCAACGCCATCCAGACCGTACAGGCCACCGACGCCAAGAAGGTGATCACCGTGCGCACCGCTGCCTTCCAGGCTGCGGCTGGTGAGGGCGGCTCCGCCGCCATCGAGACGGTGAACGCTGCCGAGGATTTGGGCCTTTCGAGCTTCAAGGGCGAGGAGATCGCCCAGAACGATCGTCCGGAGCTGACCTCGGCGAAGATCATCATCTCGGGCGGCCGGTCGCTCGGCTCGGCCGATGCCTTCAAGCAGTATATCGAGCCGATTGCCGACAAGCTCGGGGCGGCCATGGGCGCCTCGCGCGCTGCAGTGGATGCGGGCTATGCGCCCAACGACTGGCAGGTGGGCCAGACCGGCAAGGTGGTGGCGCCCGACCTCTACATTGCGGTGGGTATTTCAGGCGCCATTCAGCACCTGGCCGGTATGAAGGACTCCAAGGTGATCGTGGCGATCAACAAGGACGAGGAGGCGCCGATCTTCCAGGTGGCCGATTACGGCCTCGTGGGCGACCTCTTCACCATCCTCCCTGAACTGAAGGAGGAGTTGACCAAAGCCGGTCAATAAGGTCAGGAATAGGGACGGACCGGGCGGAACCTCCGCCCGGCCGCTTTGATGGTTGGATGCAGGCAGCAGATTGATGGGCATTGAGATCAAGACGGTTGGCGTGATCGGCGCGGGACAGATGGGAAGCGGCATCGCCCATGTCTGTTCGAATGCGGGGTTCAACGTCCGGCTCAACGATCTCTCGGAAGATCGGATCAATGCCGGCCTCGCCACGATCAACGGCAACATGGCCCGGCAGGTCTCCAAGGGAGCCATCACCGAGGCCGACAGGCAGGCCGCGCTCGAGCGCATCAAGCCCGCCCGCACCTATGACGATCTGGGCGCCTGCGACATCGTCATCGAGGCCGCGACCGAGAACGAGGAGGTGAAGCGCAAGATCTTCACCAATCTCTGCCCCTCGCTCAGGCCCGACGCGATGGTGGCCACGAACACATCGTCGATCTCCATCACAAGGCTCGCGGCCGCCACGGATCGGCCCGAGAAGTTCATCGGCATTCATTTCATGAACCCGGTGCCGGTGATGCAGCTCGTCGAGCTGATCCGCGGCATTGCCACCGATGACGCAACCTACGAGTCGTCCAAGGAATTCATCCACAAGCTCGGCAAGACCTCGACGGCGGCCGAGGACTTCCCGGCCTTCATCGTCAACCGCATCCTGCTGCCGATGATCAACGAGGCGATCTATACGCTCTACGAGGGCGTGGGTTCGGTGGAGGCCATCGACACGGCCATGCGGCTCGGCGCCAACCACCCCATGGGGCCGCTCCAGCTCGCCGACTTCATCGGCCTCGATACCTGCCTATCGATCATGCAGGTGCTGCACGAGGGCCTGGCCGATTCCAAATACCGCCCCTGCCCGCTTCTGGTGAAATACGTCGAGGCCGGCTGGCTCGGCCGGAAGACCAAGCGCGGATTCTACGACTACCGAGGCGAAAAGCCGGTTCCGACCCGCTGAACCATCCCTCTTGGCCGGTCTAGGCGCCATCCACATCCCTGTGGGTGCGTCACAGACGTCTGAGCCTTTGATCTTCACAACAGCGTCACACTGCCTATAGTCTACTCACACGGGATACTTCTCTTAATCTGAAGAGGAGGTGAGGTGACGATACACGTCCAGCCTGTTGTGCGACCGGAGGCCTGCCCGGCCCTCGTTCTCAATGCCGATTACCGGCCTTTGAGCTATTACCCCTTGTCCATCTGGTGCTGGCAGGATGCGATCAAGGCGGTGTTCCTCGACCGGGTCAACATCGTGTCCGAATACGACAAGGTCGTGCGAAGTCCGACCTTCGAATTCCGCCTCCCCTCGGTCATCTCCCTCAAAACCTACGTCAAGCCGTCACGGCACCCGGCCTTCACCCGCTTCAACGTCTTCCTGCGCGACCGCTTCAGCTGCCAGTATTGCGGCATTCGCGAGGACCTCACCTTCGATCACGTCATTCCCCGGTCCAAGGGCGGGCAGACCACCTGGGAAAACGTCGTCGCGGCCTGCGCGCCCTGCAACCTTAGGAAAGGGGACAAGCTGCCCCGCGAGGTGGAAATGTGGCCGAGGCAGAGCCCCTTCGCTCCCACGATCCACGACCTCCACTCGAATGGCCGCCTCTTCCCGCCGAACTATCTCCACGACAGCTGGATGGACTATCTTTACTGGGACAGCGAGCTGGAGCCGTAAGATCCCGGCCGTCAGCGCCCGAGGAAAAAACCCTTGCCGGCCGCCGCCTTGGCGGCGAAACCCGCAAGCGCGAGCGAGATCAGCACGTTCCATCCCGCCAGTGACAGGCCGAGAAAGCGCCATGCGGCTTCCGTGCAGCTGACCACGCGGGTGTTCTGGAGCTGATTCAGGAAATCGCCCACATTGCCCGCGCCCTGGCCCGCCCCGCCGCCGCAATCGCTGGGGCCTGCGAAGAAGCCCCACTCGACCCCGGAATGATAAGCGCCGAGGCCTGCACTCACCACGAAGACCAGTGCGAGAAGCCAAAGACCGCCCCGCGTCCA
>JAJFBI010000031.1 GCA_020697385.1 Microvirga sp.
ACCGGCCCGCGCGGGCTGGTCCAGCTCATGCCCTTCATGGCGTCGATCAGCGCCTGACCGCCCTGGCCGTTGGTCTTCTTCAGGCCCTCGTAAATCAGGTGCATGCCGTCATAGCCGCCCACCGCCATGAAGTTCGGGCGTGTCCCGTTGCTGGCCTTCTTGAACGCTTCCACGAAAGCCTTGTTCTCGGGGCTGTCATGCGCGACCGAGTAATGGTGCGTGGTGATGGCACCAAGGGCTGCATCGCCCATGCCGTTGAGCACTTCGTCGTCCGTGACATCGCCAGGGCCGATGAGCTTGATGCCACTCTTGTCGAAGCCGCGCTCCACGAACTGCTTCATGAACTGCGCGCCCTGGCCTGCAGGTACGAAGACAAAAAGCGCGTCTGGCTTGGCGTCGGCGACCTTCTGGAGGAAGGGCGAGAAGTCGGGGTTCGCCAGCGGCACCCGCAGGTTCTCAACCTGACCGCCGGCCTTGGTGAACACACCGGAGAAGGCTTTCTCGGAATCGATGCCCGGGCCGTAATCGGAGACCAGGGTCACCGCCTTCTTGATGCCGTTCTTGGAGGCCCAGTCCGCCATCGGCTCGGTTGCTTGCGGCAGGGTGAAGCTGGTGCGCGCGATAAAGGGCGAGGCTTCCGTGATCGTCGCGGTTCCCGCTGCCATGACGACTTGAGGCACCTTCGCCTGGGTCGCGAGGGGCGCAGTGGCAAGCGCCAGCGGCGTGAGGCCGAAGCCCGCAAGCACGTTCACTTTCTCATTGACGATGAGATCCTGGGCCGTGCGCTTCGTCGCGTCCGCGACGCCGCCGTCATCCTTCACGAGCAGCTCGACGGTCTTGCCCGCCACCGTAGTGCCTTTCTGCTGCATGTAGAGCCTGGCGCCCATTTCCACCTGCCGCCCGATGGCGGTGAAGGGCCCAGTCAGCGGCAGGATCAAGCCGACTTTGACAGTCTCCTGTGCCTGTGCGCCGGAGACGGCAGCCACGAGCGCGGCGGCGCCTGCGGCGAGGATAAGGGTTCTGCGGTACATCATTGGACCTCCCATCGTTCTTCTTGGCTGTCTTATGGCATAGAATGGGCAAGGATACTCGGGCGGCCTATGGATAAAGCAAGCAGGAGATTAGGCGTATCGAACATCCCGGATGAAGGCCGGTTCCGGTCAGGCGAGGGACTGGGTGTCCCCGTCGATGGCGATGGCCTGACCTGAGATCGTCCGCCCCCGGGGCGAGCACAGGAACACGATCTGATCGGCAATCTGCTGCGGGGCCACGGCAATTCGCAACGAAACATGCCGGAGGAGCTCGTTCTCCATCTCCTCGTAGCTGATCCCGCGGGCTTCGGCCTTGCTGCCGATCACGCGCCGGATCCGTTCGCCTTCCACGACGCCCGGAAGGATCGCGTTGACCCTGATGCCGAGCGGCCCCAGCTCCATGGCGAGGGTCTTGGTGAAGCCCACCGCTGCCCATTTCGCAGCGGAGTAGGGGGAGCGCAGGGGGAAGCCGAAGCGCCCTGCCGCGGACGAAAGATTGATGATGGATGCGTTCTCGCTCTCCTGCAGATGCCGGACAGCCAGGCGGGCGCAGTTGAACTGACCCGTGATGTTGACAGCAAGCGTCCGGTCCCAGTCCTCGGGCTCGACCTCGTCCACCCGGGCGGTCGGGCCGGCGATGCCCGCATTGTTGACGAGAACATCGAGGCCGCCGAGCGCTTGAAGGGCCTCATCGAACAGGCGGCTCACATCGGACCTGTTCGCAACGTCGGCGCGGGAGAGGGTGACATCGGGGTCGCTCGTCGCCAGGGAGGCCAGCGCCGCATCGTCGACATCGCAGATATGCACCCTCGCGCCTTCGCGCACGAAGCTTCTGGCGATTTCCAACCCGATGCCAGCGGCGCCCGCCGTCACGAGAACGCGCAAGCCTTGAATGCCCAGATCCATCGCAGCCTCCTTCCATCCGTCGATGCGCAAACAGACAGGGCCGGGCGAACCCGGCCCTGTCGTTGTCGGTTGCAATCAGCCCTTCACGAGAGGGCAGCCGCCTTCATTGAGCGGCCGGAAGGCTTGGTCGGCCGGGATCGTGGCGAGCTGCTTGTAGAGATCCCAGGGACCCTTGGACTCGGCCGGCTTCTTGACCTCGAACAGGTACATGTCGTGGATCTTGCGGCCGTCCTGACGGACCTTGCCCTTGCCGAAGAGCGGATCGTCGGTGGGCATCTCCTTCATCTTGGCCATCACCTGCGCGGTGTCCTTGCCCTTCAGGGCCTCGACGGCCTTGAGGTAGTGCAGCGCGCCCGCATAGACGCCGGCATGCACCATGGTGGGCATTTTGCCGCCGTTCTTCTCGGCGAAGCGCTTCGACCAGGCGCGGGTCTGGTCGTTCTGGTCCCAGTAGAACGCTTCGGTCATGACGAGACCCTGCGCCACCTGGAGGCCCAGGGAGTGCACGTCGGTGATGAACACCAGGAGCCCGGCGAGGCTCTGCCCGCCCTGGACGATGCCGAATTCGGCTGCCTGCTTCATGGTGTTGGTGAAGTCGCCGCCCGCATTGGCCAGGCCGATCACCTTGGCGCCCGAGGATTGAGCCTGCAGGAGGAAGGACGCGAAGTCCTGTCCGGGGAAGGGGTGCCTCACGGTGCCGACGATCTTGCCGCCCGCCTTCGTGACCAGGGCCGAGGTGTCGCGCTCCAGGGCATGGCCAAAGGCATAATCCGCCGTGACGAAGAACCAGGTGTCGCCTCCGCGCTTCACCATGGCGCCGCCGGTGCCGTTCGCGAGCGCCCAGGTGTCGTAGGTCCAGTGGACCGTGTTGGGCGAGCATTGCGATCCGGTCAGGTCCGAGGTGCCGCCGCCTGAATTGATCAGGATCTTGTTCTTCTCCCGGGCGATGCCATTGATGGCCAGCGCCACCGAGGAGGTCGGAACGTCGAGGATGACGTCGACGCCCTCCTGGTCGTACCATTGCCGTGCAATGCTCGCACCGATATCCGGCTTGTTCTGGTGGTCGGCGGCCACGATATCGACCTTGATGCCCTTCTCGGCCGCTTTGAAGTCCTCGACGGCCATGCGTGCCGCGATCACCGATCCTTCGCCGGTGAGGTCGGAATAAACGCCGGAACGGTCGTTGAGGACGCCTAGCTTGACCGAGGTCTGAGCCTGCGCGGCTCCGGTCATGGCTACGGCCACCAGAGCGCTGAGAACATAACGCGTCTTCATTATTGTTTCCTCCCTGTTTTAGGACACGCATCTTAGGCATGCCTGAGCAGGATTGGAAAGCCGGATGGCGCTCGTGCATCGCATGGCCTTAATCGATGCAGGATCCAGGCAATTGCAATGACCTTGCAGCCTGTCGTAAAATTCCGCCGCTCGGTGGTGGAGGAGGCGCAGCATGGACCGTTTTACAGGCGGCTGCCTGTGCGGGAAGGTTCGGATTGTGGCCTCGGGGCGTCCATATCGGGTCGGCCTCTGCCACTGCCTAGACTGCCGAAAACATCACGGGGCTCTTTTCCACGCTTCTGCAATCTTCCCTCAGGACGCGGTGACGATCGAGGGCGAGACACGTGATTATAACGGGCGGTTTTTCTGCCCCGGCTGCGGCTCGTCGGTCTTCTCAAGCAGCGCAGACGAAATCGAAGTGAATCTGGGCTCCCTGGATGCCCCTGACCAGTTGATGCCCACTTATGAACTCTGGACCATGCGTCGCGAATCCTGGCTGCCACCGTTTCCGCTCAAGAGACGATACGAACGTGACCGTGCCACCACGAGTCGCTCGGAGGAGTAGGCCGCGCCCAGAGCAGCCGGGTCTTCGGCGACGCGGCTCTCCCCCATCGGTTCAGAAGGCCGTGTGCGCCGGTCCTTTCGTCTGCAGCATGCGGCGTGCATCGTCAGGCGTCGCGATGGTGAGAGAAAGCTCCTCGAGGATTCGGCGGATCTTGCGCACCTGATCGGCATTGGACGGCGCGAGCTCGCCCTTGCCGAGATAGAGGTTGTCTTCCAGGCCCACGCGCACATGCCCGCCCAGGATAGCCCCCATGGTCACGAACGGCAGCTGATGGCGGCCGGCGGCCAAGATGGAGAGATAGTAGTCGTTCCCGAACAGGCGATCGGCCGTTGCCTTCATGTGCATGAGGTTCTCGGGCTCAGGCCCGATGCCGCCGAGAATCCCGAAGATGGCCTGCACGAAGAAGGGCGGCTGCACGAGCCCGCGGTCTGCGAAATGGGCGAGGTTGTAGAGATGGCCCACATCGTAGCACTCGAACTCGAAGCGTGTGCCGAGCGCACCGAGTTCGGTCATGCCTCGTTCGATCTGCGCGAATGTGTTGGACAGGATGAAATCCTTCGTCATGTCCAGATAGGGCTTTTCCCAGTCGTTCTTGAACGACGGGATGCGTCCGCCGGCGCCGGAGATGTTGAAGTTGAACGATCCCATGTTCATGGAGGCGATTTCGGGCTGCGCCCACTTCGCGGCCGCGAGTCGCTCGTCGAGGCTCATGCCGAGCCCACCGCCGGTGGTGATGTTCACGATGGCGTTGCTCCCGTCCTTGATGGCCGGCAGGAACTGCTTGAACACATCCGGGCTCTGAGTCGGGCGGCCGCTCTCCGGGTCGCGGGCGTGCAGGTGAAGGATTGCGGCACCGGCCTCTGCCGCCGCGATGGCACTCTCGGCGATCTGCTGCGGTGTCACCGGCAGATAGGGCGACATGCTGGGCGTATGAATGGACCCGGTGATCGCACAACTGATGATGACTTTCTCCGATCGCTTCATCGAAACCTCCAGGGCAGTTAGGCCGCCTCGTCCACAGGGATTGGCCCCAGGTTAGGCGAAACGGCGGGTCGAGGTCCATATGGCTCCGAAACCGGGGTGAGACAGCCATCCTGTCGATTTTCAGGCAGGCCATTCCCGCGGCGGCGTTTCCCGGCTAAAAGTCCGTCGTCTCCTCGCGAATTGGAACTCAATCTATGGCCGCCAGCGTTACCGACCGTTTCCTCCGTTACGTCGTCATCGATACCCAGTCCGACGCCTCCTCGAAAACCCAGCCTTCCACCGAAAAGCAGAAGGATCTCGGCCGCCTGCTGGTCGATGAACTCCTGTCCATCGGCGTCTCCGATGCGCATCTCGACGAGCATGGCTACGTCTATGGAACCATTTCATCGAACACCCACAAGAACAACGTTCCGGTCATCTGCTTCTGCGCGCACATGGATACGGCGCCCGATTTCTCCGGCACGAACGTGAAGCCGCAGATCGTGAGGGACTACCAGGGCGGCGACATCCGGCTGCATGGCGATTCTGCCCAAGTCATCCGCGTGGCCGACCATCCGGTCCTGAAGGATATGATCGGCCACGACATCATCACGTCCGACGGCACCACGCTGCTCGGCGCCGACGACAAGGCGGGCATCGCGGAAATTGTGGCGGCCGCCGAGTTCCTGATCAACAACCCGGACATCAAGCACGGCACGATCCGCATCCTCTTCACCACGGACGAGGAGATCGGCCGCGGGGTCGACAAGGTCGACCTGAAGAAGCTCGGGGCCGATTTCGGCTACACCATGGACGGCTCGAAGGCCGGCACGATCGAAGACGAGAGCTTCTCGGCCGACGCGGTCGAGATCGCCATCAAGGGCGTGGCGATCCATCCGGGCTATGCCTACGGCAAGATGGAGAACGCCGTCAGGATCGCAGGCGCCATCATCGACCGTCTGCCGAAAGACATGGGACCCGAGACGACGAAAGGCCGCGACGGCTTCATCCATCCAACAGGCCTGTCGGGCGTGATGGAAAAGGCGAATCTGAGCTTCATCATCCGCGACTTCACGGAAGAAGGGCTCAAGTCGAAGGAGTCGCTCCTGGAAGAGATCACCCGCGAGGTGTTGAAAGATTATCCGGGCTCAAGCTACACCTTCACGGTGAAGGAGCAGTACCGCAACATGAAGATGGTGCTCGACCGGAATCCCGAGATCGTCGAGCATGCCGTGGAGGCGATCCGCCGGGCCGGCATGGATCCTCAGCGCAGCAGCATCCGCGGCGGCACGGACGGTTCGCGCCTGTCCTTCATGGGCCTGCCCTGCGCCAACATCTTCGCCGGCGGCCACGCCTTCCACTCGCCGCTGGAATTCGTCAGCCATCAGGACATGGAGAAGGCGATGAACACCATCGTCGAACTCGCAAAAGTTTGGGAGGAGCGCGCCTGACGCATCGTGCGGAAAAGTGGTCCCGGTTTTCGCTAGCGCGGCCCGCTGGGTCCGGGCCACACGATGCGCCGCTTAAAAATTGAGCATCGGAAGGATCCCAAAAGTGCATTCCACTTTTGGGTCCGATGCTCTAGCGCCTCTCAAACCCGGAGAACTGATTTCGCCACGAGTTCAGCCCCGAGAAGCAGCAGGCCGATGAGGAACCATCGCCGGAACGTCTCGGGGCTGATCTTTCGCCTCACAACCTGTCCCAGCCACATGCCGGCGAGTGCCGGCGCAATCGCGAGCGACGACAGAACCACGCCGTCGAGGTGGAACGCCCCGCGCCATCCAAGTCCGAACGCAAGCGCGATAGTCGACACGGTAAAGGACAGCCCGAGGGCCTGAATGAGGTCGTCCTTCCGCAGGCCGAGAGCCTGGAGATAGGGAACGGCCGGAATGACGAAGACGCCCGTGCCTCCCGTGACGATGCCCGTTGTCAGACCGATCAAAGGTGACAGCCATCTTTCCATGCGAGCCGACACGGACAACTGTCGCGCCAGAAGGGTGAAGCCGGCGTAGGCGATAAGGGCGAACCCTAAACCCGCCGTGGTCCATTGCGTATTACCGTCGGCCAGAACGAACGACCCACCCACCGTGCCGAGCACGATCCCGAGCATCATCGGCCACAACCGCCGGATCAGCGCCGTGAAGCTCGGGCCGGACAACAATTGCCATACATTGGTGACGAAGGACGGCACGATCAGCAGGGCAGCCGCCGCCACGGGCGTCATGAGCGCGCCCAGCACCCCCATGGCCACCGTCGGCAGGCCCATGCCGGTCACGCCCTTGACGATGCCGGCAAGGAAGAAGGTCAGGGCGATCGAAAGAATGAGCCACAGCGACGGATCGAGCATGGTCTATTGGCCCATGAACGGAACCGGGCGCAATGCGCGTTTGACGGGGCAAGCCTTCGTGGAGAAGCCCGGTCAAAGGGCAGGGCGCCCTGATGGAAAAACTCGGCGTGACCCGACGGGCCTTACCCGCGCCAGAATTGGGGAAAGAACAGGATCAGCACGGTAAACAACTCCAGCCGGCCCAGGAGCATGGCGAAGGCCAGAACCCATTTGGCCGCGTCCGGGACGGTAGCGAAGTTGCCTACAGGCCCTATGGTCGGCCCTAAGCCCGGTCCCACATTGGCCAAGGCTGTCACGGCTGCGCTGGCGCTCGTCAGGAAGTCGAGGTCGAGGGCCATCAGGAGAATGGTGATGGCGCTGTAGCAAGCGAAGAAGAACGCGAAGAACACCACCACCGAGGCGACAACGTCCTCGGGCAACAGCCGTCCGGCATAGATGCGCCGGAATACGCCCTTTGGGTACATGAGCTGGCGCAGGTAGCTGCGCAGCACCGTGACCATGACTTCGAAACGGAAGATCTTGATGCCGCCAGCGGTCGAGCCCGTGCATCCGCCCACGAAGGTCAGACCGAAGAAGATGCCGATGGCCGCATTGCCCCACAAACTGTAATCGGTGGTGGCGAAACCCGTGGTGGTCACCACCGAGACGACGTTGAACGCCGCCAGCCGCACCGCCTCCTCCACGCCGTAGCGGCCCGACAGCACCAGCCAGGCAGCAAGCCCGAGGCTCATCGCCAGAAGGAACCCGAGATAGGCGCGCGCCTGCGTGTTGCGCAGGATGTCGCGCTCGCGCCGCAGGATGCGCACGTAGAGAACGAACGGGATGCCGCCTGCCAGCATGAAGACCGTTCCGACCCATTGCGCCGCCGGAGCGAAATTCCCCATCGAGCCATCGGATGTCGAGAACCCTCCCGTGGAGAGCGTCGTCAGCCCATGCACGAGCGCCTCGAACGGCGTCATCCCGGCCAGCCAGTAGAGCACGCCGCACATGAGGGTGAGGCCGAGATAGACCAGCCCGATGGCGGTTGCGATCTCGCGCACGCGCGGCATCACCTTCTCGGAGCGATCCGATGATTCCGTGCGGAAGAGCTGCATGCCGCCGACCCCGAGGGCCGGAAGAATAGCGATGGCCACTCCCACGATGCCGATGCCGCCGAGCCATTGCAGCAGGGCCCGCCACAGCAGGATGCCGGGCGGCGCCGCGTCGAGGCCCACGATCACGGTCGACCCGGTGGTGGTGAGGCCGGACATGGACTCGAAGAAGGCGTTCGTGAAGCTGTCCCGCAACTGCGCATAGTCGGAAATGTAGAGAGGCAACGCGCCGAAGAGGGCAATGGCCGTCCAGGCCAGGGGCGTGAGGACGAAGGCCTGGCGGAGCGTGAGGCCGCCGGAGAGCCGACAACGGGTCAGGTAGGTGAGCGCGGCCGCGCACGCGAAGGTGACGCTGCTGCCGAGCAGGAACGCACGCCAGTCCGGATTGTCCGCCACGAGGTCGGCGAGGGCCGGCAGCAGCATTGCGGCCGCGAGCGCAAGCAGCATGCGTCCGACAATGTGCAGCACCGGGCGCAGATGCGGTGGCGACCATGGCCCGAGCGACAGCCGCTCCTGCAGCGATTGGGAGTCCGCTGCTCTCATGGCTCGTCCTGATGCGGTCCGGCGAGCAGGGCCTCGGCCTTGCGCAGGGCCCGGTAGGTCACGAGGGCAATCACCCGGTCTCCTGCCGCAATGGCCGTTGAGGTGGTAGGAATGATGACCTCATCGTTGCGCACGATGGCGCCGATCAGCATCCCTGGTGGAACATCGACCTCACGGATGCTGCCGCGCACCAGGCGGGAGCCGGGCTGGGCCGTGGCCTCGATGACCTCGCCGAAATCCTCGCGCAAGGTGTACAGTGCCGAGACCGAGCGGTGGCGCACGTGGCGCAGGATGCTGGAGATCGTGATCGCATTCGGGGCCACTACTGTGTCGATGCCCAGTGTCGGCAGGAGGGGTTCGTAGGAGGATTTGTTGACCAGGGTGATGGCGCGGGCGCAGCCGGCCCGCTTGGCCAGCACCGAGGCGAAGATGTTGGTCTCGTCGTCGTTGGTGACCGCGATGATGGTCTCGGCGGCCTGGACGTTCGCTTCCGTGAGGGTTTCTTTGTCGAGGGCGTCCCCGTGCAGCACGACGGCGCTGTCGCCGAGCTCCTGCGATACGAACTCGGCACGCTCGCGGGAGCTTTCGATCACCCGTAGGGAGGTTCCCGGCGCGGAGCGGGCCAGCCTCTTGGCAAGGTTCAGGCCCACATTGCCGCCGCCCACGATGATCACGCGGCGCGCGACCTGCTCCTCGTGCCCGAAGAAGTGCATGATCCGGTCCGCCTGACCGGTCTCGGTCACCACATAGACGTCGTCGCCCGGCTCGATCCGGTCGCTGCCGTGAGGCACAAACGCCTGACCGTTGCGCACGACCGCCAGAACGACGAGGCCCGCATCGGGCAGGCAGGCCTTCAGGTCACTCAACGGGCGCCCGAGGAGCGAACAGGCTCCCGAGTTGCAGTGGATGCCGAGGAGTTGCACCCGGCCTTCGGCCAGGGGCACCGTATCGAAGGCTCCCGGCGTCCGGAAGCGGCGCTCGATGCCGCTGGCGACTTCGATCTCTGGCGAGATGATCACGTCGATCGGCATCTGGTCGCGGGCATAAAGACCGCGGTGCTTACGCTCCAGGTAGCCGCTGTGGCGGACACGGGCGATGCGGCGGGGAATGTTGAAGAGGGAATAGGCCACCTGGCAGGCGACCATGTTGACCTCGTCAGAGCGGGTCACCGCGATGAGCATGTCGGCATCGCGTGCGCCTGCCCGTTCGAGAATTTCTGGATGGGAGGCGTGGCCCACCATGCCGCGGACATCATAGCTCTCATCGACCCGGCGAGCCTGCTCGGGCGAGGAATCGATGACCGTCACATCGATGCCCTCGGAGGCGAGGTGGCGGGCGATGGTCGAACCGACCTGTCCGGCACCACAGACGATCACTCTCACGGCGACTTCACTCCCCGGATACGCTTGGTTTCGGGGTAATGTAGGGCACAGGCCCGTGGAAGACACGGACCTCCTTTAAGGGGGCTATTAAGCGGTCTGCCTAGAGATTTCCGGTTGGGAACCGGATGATCAGCCGATCATCTCGAGGACGATCTGGCGGATCTCCTCGCGGGACAGGCCGGATGATTGCGGCTTCGGTGCAGATTTGGCCTGCTGAGGGGCCTTGGCATGCTGCGGGGGCTTCTTGGAGTTCTGAATTTGAATAACACTGGACATAATGAACCTATGGCCGCGCCGGGCATGGCTCGGGCGGCATTGTTTTTGAATGATGCCGTCGACGCAGGGCGCCGACCGGCAGGAATCCGCCCGAAGGGGCTGGAGGTAACAAACGATGGGAACGGTAAGCGGGCTCGGCGGCTCGATCACGAGCTAGGGAGAGCAGGCCGAACATCTCGGTTGGATGCTCACATATGGGGCACCGGCTTGCTCATGGCAAGATAAAACTTTGGGGTATCGGATGAATCGGCGCTGTTGGGGAAAGTAAAACCACGTGCCAAGCCGTGATTATTTCGTGACTTTCCAGAAAATTGAGCCCACCTTGGCCATCAATGCTCACGTGAACGTGGGCACTTTCTCAAAATGATGTCTTGTATTTGCGGCAAGGGCGCCCTACATCAGGATCATCGACCTTTGGCCGGACAATCGGGCCGTTACGCCTTGGCATGCCAGGCGCACGTTCAGACGCTCTCCCAAACTTCGACGAACCCGAGACCGGGGGCGTGCTCCCGCACGCTCACGTGCTCACGTGCACTGATGCATAAATCTAAGGAATACTGCCATGATGACAGGCACCGTTAAGTTCTACAACGATCAAAAAGGCTTCGGCTTCATCCAGCCTGACAATGGCGAGAAGGACGTGTTCGTCCACGCCACCGCTCTCGAGCGTGCCGGCATCCGCGGCCTGCGCGAAGGCCAGAAGGTCACCTTCGACACCGCTGAAGATCGCCGCTCCGGCAAGGTCGCCGTCAACAACATTCAGGCGGCCTAATAATGATTTTGGGCGCCCTTTACAGCGCCTGAAGACGAAGCCGCCCCCTGGTGGGGCGGCTTCTTGTTTGTGCAACCCCATCTTCGATGGGATACCGGCGAGGACGCGATGAACACCTTTCGAAGAGCTACTGCAGCGAAATCCGTGATGTTCGTGGTGGATTATGCCGATGCACGCAGAGCCTATCTCTGGGTCGACAATCCGGGGAAGGCCAGCGATCCCCGCGCGGTCGGTTTGATTGCGCGCGCCCAGCAGGAGCAGGGCACTCTTCCGGGCGGCGACATCGCCAGCATACGGCGCGTCCGGTAATCGGCTTCGCAAAACGAGGCAGCAAACAGGAACAATGAGCGGAATGAAGCATCAGGATTTCGGCGAACGGCTCAATGCCGCCAAGAACGCGAAGCAGGCCATGGCGGAAAAGTTTCGGCAGCGTCCGGGGCTTGACGATCCGGCGGTTGCTGAGCGGCGGGCTGCACGGGCGTCGATAAGCGCCGCGCGCGATGCCAGAACCGCTGAGCGCGAGGCCAAGCGCCTTGCCGATGAGGCCAATCGCGTCGCCGAGGATGCCCGCATGGCAGCAGAGCGCGAAGCGCGCGCGGTCGAACAGGCTGAGCAGGATGCGCGGATGGCCGCCGAGAAGGCTGCCGACGATGCGCGGCTCGAGGTCGAGCGCAAGGCTGCTCGCGATGCCCGCTATGCGGCCCGCAAGGCCCGCAAGTAAGACAGGAGATCAAGCGATGACTCATAAGTTCAAAGTTCGACAGATGGTTCGTCTTGCGCAGCCGGGGTTTTCCGATACCCGGTCGAATTCTGGCAACGTCTATGAGGTCGTGCGGCTCATGCCGGCTGACCAGACCGGCGAAGTGTCATACCGTATCAAGTCAGGCATGACCGAGAAGGCCGTGCGCGAAGGCGAAATCCGGAGCGCCTAGGCGCATCACTTCGAATTCACCATCGATCGCCAGGCGCAGGCCGGGCAGAGCAACACTCCAATCTATAGAGAGGACATCCATTGCAGGTTCTGGTACGCGACAACAACGTCGATCAAGCTCTCAGGGTGCTCAAGAAGAAGATGCAGCGCGAAGGCATCTTCCGCGAAATGAAGCTCCGCAACTATTACGAGAAGCCCTCCGAGCGCCGCGTGCGCGAGAAGGCGGAGGCCGTGCGCCGGGCGCGCAAGCTGGCGCGTAAGCGCGCGCAGCGTGAAGGTCTGCTGCCGGGCAAGGCCGTGGCAAAGCCCACAGGGCCGGGTGGCCGGCCGGGCGGGCCTGGTGGTGCCGGCGGGCCGCCGCGCGGACCGCGCTGAGGCGGCATCGCCGCAGTCAGGATGAAGGCGCCGGTTTTGCCGGCGCTTTTTTCTTGAGCTGTGCGCATCAGGGCTTGCGGGCTTCGCTCACCCATTTCTGGACTTCCTGCACCGCCCCGTGGTCAT
>JAJFBI010000483.1 GCA_020697385.1 Microvirga sp.
TCCGTTTTTCCTTATCCTCGGTCTCGCCATCGCCATCATCGGCGCCTTCCCGCAACTCGTCACCTTCTTACCGAATCACGTTCTGTCGCGCGGGTAACCAGCGTTCAGCGCCGCGCCGATCTGCGCCCCAAGCGTCCTGGACTTCGGACGCGACCTGTATTTGGTCGGGCAGAGTAGCCCCGTTTCGCTCTTCGCGAGGTCCAATAGGAGGCGGTAGGCGCCGGTCGAGACCAATGGGGCGCCAGGCGCCTTGAAACGGCTGTCGATCAGCGCCCGAACGGCGGGGGATTGCGTGCCGTCGATCAGGATGTACCATTCGCCCGCCCGGGTTCGGCTCGTCAGGGTTGTTGAGGTTCTTCGACAGCTCCGGATCGCTCTCGACGAGATGAAGCGAAATGATGCCGGGCAGCATTCCCCGGATTGAGGAGCCCGCGGATACGCGCGCGAAGTTGCTCGTTATCCCCGGCGCCCGGTCGCAACCGCAAGACGCCGAGCGCCGCCCCGCGGCCCCGTCCGCGGCTCGCGCTGACGCGCCCGACCACCCGGCCGAAATTTCGGAACCGCGAGATGTGCTTCCTCGACCACTCGGTCTGGCTTGCCAGCACCTTTTTTGTAGGCGGGACTATCGAGCGCCTCGAAAGTGTCGGTTGAATAGGTGCATAAATTCTTCTGAATAGGAGCGGAAATACTTCGTCGGCGCCTCCTCCGCCTCGCCTGGAAGAACCCTTCGATGCTGACGCGCTCCGCGAGATGCTCGCGATTCGTACCACAGGTTGAAGATTTCCTCATCAGCGGGATCCACGTCCGTCGAGGTGATCAGCATCCCCTTGCCTGCCAAGGGCATCTTCCCAACCTCTGTTACCGGCCGCTCAGGCCGGTGCAGCCGCGTAAGGCGAGATCTCGCGTTCGAGGATCTCGCCTCGACCCTTTCGGCCGACCAGCTTGCCATGCTCGGCGACGATCTCGCCGCGCGCCATGGTCACGACAGGCCAGCCGGTCACCGCGAAGCCCTCCCACGGCGTGTAGTCGGAGCCGTGGTGCAGGATTTCCTGCCGGATCGTCTCCTTCCGGTTCGGATCCCACAGCACGATGTCTGCGTCGAAGCCGACCGCGATCGAGCCCTTGCGGGGGTAGAGCCCGTAGAGCTTAGCGTGATTCGTCGCGGCGAGCTCGACGAAGCGATTGAGCGAGATGCGGCCCTTCGCGACGCCTTCGGAGAACAGGATCGGCAGGCGCGTCTCGACGCCTGGGATGCCGTTCGGCACCCATCGGAACGACGTGCGACCCTTGGGCGTGAGCTTGCCCCTCGGATCATCGTAGCGGAACGGGGAATGATCGGAGGAAAAGGTCTGGAACACGCCCTGCTCGAGGCCTTCCCAGATGGCTCGATGGCTTTCGCGGTCGCGCGGCGGCGGCGAGCAGACATATTTGGCGCCGCTCATCTCGACGCCGGCGTCCCGCAGATCCTCGGCCGTGAGCGTGATGTATTGCGGGCAGGTTTCGGCATAGATCTTGAGCCCGCGCTGCCGCGCCCAGCGGATCTGCTCCATCGCCTCGCGGCCGGAGACGTGGACAATCATAATCGGCACGTCGACGAGCTCGGCATGGCTGATCGCGCGGTGCGTCGCCTCGCGCTCGACCGCCTCCGGGCGGGAGGCGGCGTGATAGTAGGGCTCGGTGTGCCCGGCACGCTCTAGCCGCTCGGTCATAAAGCGGATTGCGTCGTAGCCCTCCGCATGCACCATCACCAGCGCCCGCTCGCGGCGCGCGACCTCGAATACCTCCAGGAGCTCGCGGTCGTTCAGCACGAGCTCGTCATACGTCATGAACACCTTGAAGGATGTGTGCCCGGCTTTGACGAGCGCCGGCAGCTCCTGGCCGAGCACCTCGGGCGTCGGCTGGGTGATGATGAGATGGAAGCCCACGTCGATGTAGCACTCCCCGTCCGCCTTTCGGCGATACTCCTCGACGGATTCGCGCAGCGACGTGCCCTTGACCTGCAGCGCGAACGGCAGGACGCAGGTGTTGCCGCCGGCGGCAGCCGCCGCGGTGCCCGATGCGAAGTCGTCCGCCGGCGTGATGTCGGGCCCGGCGTGCTGGGCGAAGTGGACGTGGCTGTCGATCCCGCCAGGCATAACGAGAAGGCCCGAGGCGTCGATCTCGCGGGCCGCGCCCTCGACCGTCTCGGCAACCGCCGCAATCCGGCCATCGCGGATGCCGACATCCGCGCGGAACGTGTCCGACGCCGTGACCACCGTGCCGCCGCGAATGGCAACATCAAACTCAGGCAAACGCGTTCTCCGTCCGTTCAGCTCCGCCCGCAAGCCTTCCGGCAACGGCGGCTCGCGTTTCGCGGGCTCGATGCGTTGAGCATAGGACCGTTTCACACGGCGGAGGAGGGCCCTCAGCGCCGTCGCCCGCTCAAGTCATCGGCTGGGCGACCCGGGGGTCCCTCATCCAAGCATCGCGATTGCGCGGACGGGCGAGCCGCTTCCCTTGTCGATCTTGAGGGGCAGGCCTTGGAAGTGGAATTCGCCTTTGCCGAGGAGCTCTTCGAGATTGCACAGCCATTCGTAATGCGTGATCCCGCGATCGCGACAGACGCGATGGTTAGGAAAGAGCTTGGAGTTCGCGCGATCGGTGGACGGCCCTTCCACGCCGTGGACGCGCGAACGGTCGGCGAGCCAATGCGTGGCCTCGGCGGTGATGCCGCAATTGGAGTGCATCACCGAGTCGTTCGGGTAGTGGCGGCGATGGAGACCGGTGCAGATGAGCACGATATGCCCATCGATCTTCACGCCTACCTTCTTCTCGGCCTCTTCGAGGTCGGCGACATCGATGTCGCCGAGATCGGGCACATGCTGCAGGTCGAGGCAGACTGCCTTGCCCATGAACATCTCGAGCGGCATCTCATCTATCGTCTTCCCACCGCGCTTGGTGTGGATAAAGGCGTCGATATGGGTGCCCATGTGGTCGACCATCCCGAGATACGTCGTGCACCCGCCGAGCGGGTCCTCCGGCGTGCCGTTGCCCCACGTCTCCATCTCGTCGTGGGTGAAGTGCGGCAGGATGACCGGGCGTGGGAAGAAGCGGTGCCCGGGCATGTTGTTCGACAAAGTGACGGTCAGATCAACGATCTGCGGCATTGAACTCCTCCGGATTGGATGTGCGACTCGGTCAAACGGCCGTCGCCAGGGATGGCCAGCGATCCTTCCATGGCGAGGCCTCCTCGAGATGCCGCGCGATCTCGATGACGACCTCGTCGGCGCCGGTGGGCGCAACGAGCTGGATTCCAATGGGCCGCCCGTCGTCGCTCGGCCGGCCGGGCACGCTGAGCCCGGAATAGCCCATGGCGTTGACCCAGCCGCAGAACATGCCCTGAGCCCCGGGTGTGACCGCCTTCCCATCGATCTCTGTCGGATGGTCGGTCTCGACGGGCCAGGCCGGGAGCGGGTTGACGGGTATGACGAGGGCGTCAAAGTCGCCCCAGCGAGCCGAGGTGTCGGCGCGGAAGGTC
>JAJFBI010000484.1 GCA_020697385.1 Microvirga sp.
GCGCTCGCCTGGGCGGTGTTCGGCCTGTCGATCGGGGCCATCGGCCTGCTGCTGTTCCTGATCCGGCAGGGCGCCGTCGTGGGCGTGGCGACGCTGCTCTATCTCGTGCCGCCGGTCGCGGCCCTCATGGCCTTCGTGTTCTTCGGCGAGACCCTGAGCCTGATCCAGCTCGCCGGCATGGCGTTGGCGGCGTTAGGCGTCGCGGTGGCGAGCCGCAACTGACAGCGACAAAACGCCAGATCTCACATCCTCAACCCTCATCCTGAGGAGGGCACGCCAGTGACCGTCTCGAAGGAGGTTCCAGAGAGCACCGGACGATCCTTCGAGACGCAGCCTTACGGCTGCTCCTCAAGTTGAGGCCGGAGATTTACGGGTCGGTTCCTGGAGAATCGGATTACTTCGTGATCTTCACGGAAACCGGATCGCTGGCGGGAAAGGTTTCTTCCACGCCCTCATCAAGAAGCTCTTCCTGATGCTTCTTGTTGTTCTCTGACTGCTTATCGTCTTTGCGCTCGGTCTTGTCCTGCGTGTTATCTTTGCGGTTCTGGTCCGTCATGAAGGCCTCCATCGGTTGGATTGCTTATCCCTGTCCATGAGACAACGCATGAGGCCAAGCTCCGATCCTTTTCGTCGGGTGCAAACGAAAACGGCGCCTTCCGGCGCCGCTTCTGAAGAGTTGACGACGCTTATCGCGGCTGACCCTGCTGCTGGTTGACGAAATAGTCGAAGGGCAGCTCGGCGATGCGGAACCAGGTGAGCTCCTTCTCGCGGAAAGCGTTCCAGGAATCGAACACCTTCTTAAACTTGGCGTTCGAGGCTGCGAGCTCGCCATAGAGCTTGTAGGCTTCCTTGTAACTCTGCTCCATTATGTCGCGCGGGAAAGGACGCAGCTGCACGCCCTGGCCCACGAGGCGGCGGATCGCGTCGGCGTTCTGCGCGTCGTATTTCGCCACGCACATGGCGTTGGCCTCGGCGCAGGCCGCCTCGAGGATGGCCTTATAGTGCGCGGGCAGCTCGTTCCACTTGTTCATGTTCACGTAGAGCGAGGGCTGCGCGCCGCCTTCCCAGAAGCCCGGATAATAGTAATACTGGGCCACCTTCACGAAGCCGAGCTTCTCGTCGTCGTGCGGGCCGGAGAATTCCACCGCGTCGAGGGTGCCGCGCTCCAGCGCCGGGTAGATGTCGCCTGCGGCGAGCACCTGGGGCACCACGCCGAGCTTCTGCATGATCTGGCCGCCCATGCCGGCGATGCGCATCTTGAGGCCGTTCAGGTCCGCGATCGACTTGATCTCCTTGCGGAACCAGCCGCCCATCTGCGCGCCAGTCTGGCCGGCCGGGATCGGATAGACGTTGTAGTCCTTCATGAACTCGCGCACGAGGTCGAGGCCGCCGCCGTAATACATCCAGGCATTGTGCTGGCGCACGTTCATGCCCCACGGCACCGATGTCTCGAACATGAAGGTCGGGTCTTTGCCGATGAAGAAGCTCGACAGGGTGTAGGAGCACTCGACCGTGCCGTTCTGGGTGGCATCGAGGGTCTGGAGCGCGCCTACGATCTCGCCCGCGGCGAAGGGCTGGATCTGGAACTTGTTGTCGGTGGCGGCGGCCACGCGCTTGGAGATCATCTCGCCCGCGCCGAAGAGGGTGTCGAGGCTCTTCGGATAGGCCGACGCCATGCGCCAGCGGACTTCCGGCTGCGCCTGCGCAATGGCCGGGGATGCAACCGCGCCCGCTGCAGCTGCCAAGCCTGCGCCTTTGAGAACGTTTCTTCTGTCCATGAGCGTTTCCTCAACCGTTTTATGTCGTCACTGCCGGTTCGGCTGAACAATCCATAAAGCGGCGAGGCGGGGGCTGTCACTCCATCTTCCGTAGCGACAGCTATGCAGTGGGCTCATTGGGTCATCCCGGATCGGCTTGCGCCGTCCGGGATGACGCGTGGATGGATGGGCTTACCGCTCCTCGCGGCCGCCCTTGCCGGTTCCCGCCTGCGCATGGGGGGACCGAGGAGCTGGGCTTTTGTTGGAGGTGGTTTTGACGCTCTCGGCGATCTCCTCGTTCGACATCTGGAAGCCGGCATCGTCGTCTTCCTCCTCCGGAACCTCCTTGAAGGAGTGAAGGCCTGCATTCGAGCCGCTTTTCACGCGGTTGTCGTCCACGTGGCTGATGTCGAGATCCGGATCGAGCTTCTTCGAGGCGCCCATTGCGCCTGTTGCCTTGGCGGCCGCACGCTTGGTGTTGCCAACATCGTTGCGCTGGGTCGGCCCGGCGATGAAGTCGTCTCCGGTCTCTTCCTGCGTGATCTCGTTCAGCACTTCATCGACAGGCGGCTCGGGAGGGCGGCCTCGTTTGTCCTGCGCCATGGGCTATTCCTCTTCCTGAGTTTCGAGCCGCTGGCGGCTCATACGTCTTGCAGAGCCAACGTCCCGTTCGGGATGGCTGTTCCGGCCCTGCGACGGTGAAAAGCAGGGCCGGATGATCGTTGCAACGGATTCACTTCGCCGGACGATGCCTTACCGGCCAAGCTCCTTCTGGATGTCCTGCAGCATGGTCAGGTGTTCCTTGATCTGGCCGCGCGCGAGCTTGGCCACGTTCGTGGTCTCGCGATTGCCGGAGCCCTGCTTGAGATAATCCTCCTGCAGCTTCAGCAATTCCTGATGCCCCTGAATCTGCAGGGCGACGTAATCCTTGTCGAAGGCAGCACCTCCAGATGCCTTAGATAGACCTTCCATCGCCTGCGCATCCTTGGCCGGCAGTTCAGGTGCGGTGGACGCCGCAGCCTGGGCGCCGCGGGTGGTGGACGCGGTGGCGTTCGGATCGGCGAAGGAATGCATGATCTCGGTGAGCAGGTTCTGCTCACCCACCTCGAATTCCGCAAACTGCTTCACGCGCGGGTTCTGTGCCTTGCTCAAAGCAAAGTTCGATTGCTGCAGCGACACGGTGCTCAGCGCCAGCGCCTGCTGAACATACTGCCGGTCGGCCTGCGACTGCTCTTGGCCCATGCTGGCCTGTGCGCTGTTAGCCTGGCCCTGGCGGGCGGAGGTCTGCGTATCCTGCGGTGCGCCGCCCTGCTGCGTGCGCTGCTGGCGTTCCTGCGCGTTCTGCCCGAGTGCCGGGTTGGTCTGGGTCTCCGCGGGTTGGGGCGTGGTCGATTGGGGAATGGCCTGGTTCGGCTGCTGGGCGAAGGCGGGTATGACAACGGCGGCCATGAGGCCGGCGATCACGAGACGGCGTGACATGAAGGATTCTCCTGCAAAGGGACTGTGAGAGCGAACGTTTGCGGGAAAGTTTGGTTCAGGCCCGAGGTGAAGCGGCTTCAGTGCCAATCCTTGTCCGAACTCACCTGCATCGCGTCCGCCGCATGCTTGATATCGTCCAGGTTGACGGGATCGCTGAACGGGTCCTCATCGAGCTCCGTCACCCGGTTCAGACGCTTCTGCCAGCGCCGCAGCTCGTCGATATAGGGCCCGTAGGGGACACGCTTCAGACGCCCGTTCTCCTCCACCAGATCGCA
>JAJFBI010000485.1 GCA_020697385.1 Microvirga sp.
GATAGGCCACGCGGCCGAGCATCACGCCATCCACGTGCTTCAGGTGCTCATGCACCTCGGCCATCGTCTTGATGCCGCCGTTGATGGCGATGGGAAGGTTCGGACGCGCCTGCTTCAGGCGATAGACTCTTGCGTAGTCGAGAGGCGGAATGTCCCGGTTTTCCTTCGGGGACAGTCCTTGCAGCCAAGCCTTGCGGGCATGGACCGTGAGTTCGTCGCACCCGGCCGCTACCACGCAGTCGGTGAGGCGACTGAGGGCCTCCTCCGTATCCTGATCGTCCACGCCGATCCGACACTTCACCGTCACCGGCAGCGACACGGCCGCCTTCATGGCCGCTACGCAGTCGCCCACAAGCTTCGGCTCCTGCTCCTTCGGATCCGACCCGCCAAGCTGCACCGCCACCGGGTGCTCGACCGCGCTGAATCCCAGCAACCGCTCCCGGGGCCCGTGAATGACCGCTCCTGTCGTGACCATCTCCGTATAAAGCCGCGCCCGGCGCGACAGGACGCGATGGAACGCCCGGCAATGCCGGTCGGTCCAGTCCATCATGGGGGCCACGGTGAAAAATTTTTGGGTCATGTTCAGCGAAACAGTCGGACAGCGCTCGGGGATCGGCTCTCTCATATGGGCATGGCAGGCTCAAGGCAAATAAAGTTGAGTCCATATTGGAGGAGCAAAATCAAACCAAATCCACAATGTATTCACAAAGATGAATATACATTCATCTATGAATAAATAAATATATTACGATTACGGAACCACATATTCGAATATCCGTTCTTCACATCCAAGATATGCATTCTCAAAAGGAGCATAAACGTGAAGAAGACATTTGGACTTGCTTGTGCTGCCGCCCTTTTCGCTGCTCTTCCGATGGCTAGCTATGCGCAGTCTTCGAACACGAACAGCGCGTCGCAAAATGCTCCTGGCCAACAGATGCAGAACAACACAACCGGCTCGACCACCAGCCCCGGCGCCTCCAGCTATGCTCCCGGCCAGAAGATGCAGAACGACACCACCGGCTCGGTAACTGGCCAGGGTGCTTCGAGCTACGCCCCCGGCCAGCAGAAGAAGCTGCCGACAGATTCCACCGGCACGACGACGCAGCGTAAGTAAGCTGTTTCCTGCGGGGAGGCCTCGCCTCTCCGCTTCAACTTTTGTGATTGGCTAAATCACCCCCGCGACCTTCGCGTCCAGCACGGACGCCGCCGCACGGGGGTCGAGCTTCACCTGCAGGCCACGCTGGCCTCCATTGATGAAGACGCTCGCGTGCTCGAAGACGGATTGCTCCAGCACGGTCGGAACGCGCTTCTTCTGGCCGAAAGGGCTGATGCCGCCGACATGGTAGCCGGTGATGCGCTCCGCGTCCGCCGACTTCATCATCTGGGCCGCCTTGCCGCCCAAAACCGCAGCGAGCTTCTTCAGGTTCACCTCCTGGTCGGAGGGCAGGATCACGCAGGCCGGCTTATTGTCCACCAGCAGCATCAGGGTTTTCAGCACGCTCGACGGGTCTGCCCCCATGGCCTCCGCCGCCTGCAGGCCGATGCGCTCCGCGTTCGGATCGTACTCGTACGAATGCACCGTGAAAGACACGCCTGCCTGCTGCAGGGCTAGTGTCGCGCGCGTGGTCTTGGACATGGCCGCGGAGTGTTGAGGCTTCAGGTCTGCTCAGTGATCGTGCTTGTGCCCGTGATGATGGTGGCCGCATCCACAATCGGGGCCATGCTCATGATGGGCGTGATCATGCTTGTGTTCGTGCGCATGATCGTGGCCGTGGGAATGCCCGTCTTCATGGCTGTGCGCATGAGAATGCGCGTGGCCATGATCATGATGATGCCCGTGGTCGTGATCGCACACATGGGTGCTGCGCTCCGGCCGGAAGGAGCGTTCCACCGGGGTCACGGTGCAGCCCTGGCCCCGGGCCAGTTCCGCCAGCGCCGGGTTGTTCTCGATGTAGAGGGCGTCGCCCGTCATCTCGGCGAGACCGTGGTTGCTGCCGAGGTGCCAGGCGAGGCGCATGAGGCGCAAGGGGTTCTCGGCCTTAACCTCCAGCAGAGCCTCAGGCTTGGCCTTCACCTGAACGAGCTGCCCGTCCTCGAGCCGCAGGGCGTCGCCGTCGTTAATGGTGGTCTCCATGTCGAGATCGAGATGGATGTCGGTTCCGCCATCGCCTTTCAGTGCGCCGTGGCGGCGGTTTCTCGCCGCGTGATCGAGGGTGACGGTGTCGACGACACGGTCGGCCTTCACGGCGGGCTTGCGGACGATGGTGGTGACGCGGGGCATGGGTTCGTCTCGGTCTGTGATCGGGTGAGGCTCAGATAGGAAGCGCGAACTGATATTAATAGGCGATCTTGTCCGGCTTGTCCGCCCAGGCGTCGAACACGGCCCTGGCCTCCAGGCTCGGCTGGTGGTCCATGGGGATGAGGCGCTCGTGTTGGCATAGACGATGCGTCCTACCCTGGCCCAGTAGGCGGAGGCCAAGCACATGGGGCACGGCTCGCAGCTCGTATAAAGCGTCGCGCCCTCCAGCGAATGGTCGCCAACGGCCTCGCAGGCGCGCCGGATCGCGGTCACCTCGGCATGGGCCGTGGGATCCTTGGCGGAGGTGACCTGATTCCAGCCCTCGGCCAGAACCTTGCCGTCGCGCACGACCACGGCGCCGAAGGGACCGCCGGCCCCCTCGTCCATGTGCTCGCGGGACAGTTCGATGGCGCGCGCCAGATGGCGCTGATCGTCGAGTCGATTGATGCTCATGGGTCTTATGTATCGTTGGAGGCCGCAGGAGGCGAGAATTTTTGGGCAACACGACGAGGGAGCGGATCGTCTCCTCAGGGAGCCCAAGCTCACGGAATCGCTTCTCGAAGCGCGCCCGCTTCGTGGCGCTGCCGATGAGGCCTACATAGGGGAACTCGCGCTTCAGGGCCGCTGCCGTGATCGCCATGTCGAGGGGGTGGTCGTGGGTCATGACCAGGATGAGCGAGTGAGGGCCGGCCTCGGCGATTTCCGCCTCCGGGTCCCACATGCGCACCGCCTTCGCGTTCGGCGGGAGGTGGGCGGGAAAGGCATCATCCCGGTCGTCGAGCCAGCGCACGGCGAACGGCAGGGGCGCGAGCGACAGCACCAGCGCCCGGCCCACATGGCCGGCGCCGAAAAGGAGAACCGGCGTTCGGACCTCGCCATGAGTCTCGCGCCAGCCGGTCCAGCGGTCATCGCCTACGGCGGAGGCGAAATCGCGCCGCACGCGGCCCTCCTCCATCCGGCATTCCAGCTCGAACAGCCCGCCTCCCGACTCCGCTTCGACGAGTGGCGCGAGGTCTTCCATATCGCGTGTGTCGAAAGTCTCGATCAGAATCTTCACCCGGCCGCCGCAGCATTGGCCGAGATCGGGGCCGAGCGCCTGATCGACGATCCGGGCCGGGCCGCGGCCAACTCCTAGCATCTCGCGGGCGATGTCGAGCATGCGGAATTCGAGCTGACCGCCGCCGATGGTGCCGTGGAAGGCGCCATCGGGCCGGACCACCATGCGGGCGCCAACCTCGCGGGGAGCGGAGCCTTTCACGTCATGGACGGAGATGAGAGCGGCGGCTCCGTGCCGCTGCACGAAATCGGCCAGCTGGCGCCAGACCCTCACCCCATGGGCCTCCCCCGCAGCGCCTCGCAGGCGCGCAGGATCGCCTCGGGCGTCGCGGGCGCATGGAGCGGGACGGCCTTTTCCGGATCGAGCGCGTGGATCGCATCGGCCAGGGCACAGAAGACGCTGTTCGCCAGCATGACCGGCGGCTCGCCCACGGCCTTCGACCGGTAGATCGTCTCCTCCCGATTCGTGTTGGGATAGAGCGCCACGTTGAAGGCTGCCGGCACATCGGAGGCAACCGGGATCTTGTAGGTGGAGGGCGCGTGCGTGAGTAGATGCCCCTCCTTGCTGAACACCAGTTCCTCCGTGGTGAGCCAGCCCATGCCCTGCACAAAGCCGCCCTCGATCTGGCCGATGTCGATGGCCGGGTTTAGGGAGCGACCCACATCGTGCAGGATATCGGTGCGCAGCAGGCGGTTCTCGCCCGTGAGCGTGTCGATGATCACCTCGGAACAGGCCGCACCATAAGCGAAGTAGAAGAACGGCCGGCCCGTTCCCTTGGCGCGATCCCAGGTGATCTTCGGCGTCTTGTAATGACCGGCCTCGGAGAGCTGCACGCGGGCCGCGATGCATTTCTTTGCCATCTCATCGAAGGACAGGCTCTCGTTGCCGATGAACACCCGGTCGTCGCGGAACTCGATCTGCTCCTCCGGAACGTGGTAAGCCGCAGAGGCGTAAGCGATCATGCGCTTCTTGATGGTGCCCGCCGCGATCTTCGCCGCCATGCCGTTGAGATCGGAACCGGAGGAGGCTGCCGTCGGCGAGGTGTTGGGCACCTTCGCGGTGGTGGTCGCGGTGATGCGCACGCGCTCCATCGCGATGCCGAATTCCTCGGCCACCACCTGCGCGACCTTGATATAGAGTCCCTGCCCCATCTCGGTGCCGCCGTGGTTCAGATGCACGGAGCCGTCTTGATACACATGCACCAGGGCGCCCGCCTGGTTCATGTGAGTCAGCGTGAAGCTGATGCCGAATTTCACGGGGGTCAGCGCGATGCCCCGCTTCATGATCGGTGAGGAGGCGTTGAAGGCCGCGATCTCCTCGCGGCGCGCACGATAGTGGGACGTCTCTTCCAGCGTGCGCACGAGATTGACGAGGGTGTCGGTCTCCTCGACCTCCATGCCGTAGGGCGTGACGTTCTCACTTGGTCTGTAGAAATTGGCGTAGCGCACGTCGAGGGGATCGCGACCCGTCGCCCAGGCGATCTGGTCCATCACATGCTCGATGGCGAGCATGCCCTGCGGGCCGCCGAAGCCGCGAAACGCCGTGTTGGACACCGTGTTGGTCTTCAGCCGCTTCGAGGCGATGTGGACGGCGGGCATCCAGTAGGCGTTGTCAGCGTGGAACATGGCGCGGTCCACCACGCCGGCGGAGAGGTCTGCTGAGTAGCCGCAGCGGGCGAGCAGATCGACCGCGTAGCCCTGGATGCGCCCTTCCTCGTCGACGCCCACCTTCCAGTCGCAGCGGAAGTCGTGGCGCTTGCCGGTGAGGATGAAGTCGTCGTCGCGGTCGAGGCGCAGCTTGCATGGCCGCCCCGTCACGCGCGCCGCGAGCGCTGCCGTGACGGCCCATTGCGTCGCCTGGCTTTCCTTGCCGCCAAAGCCGCCGCCCATGCGGCGCGTCTCGCAGGTGACATAGGCATCGGGAATGTCGAGCACGCGGGCGACCACGTGCTGCACCTCTGTCGGATGCTGGGTCGAGGAATAGACATGGATGTCGCCATCCTCGCCCGGGATCGCCATGGCGACCTGGCCTTCGAGATAGAAGTGCTCCTGCCCGCCGACCCGGAACTGGCCTTCCAACCTCTTCGGCGCCTGCGCCATGACGGCATGTGGATCGCCGCGCCCGTAAGCATAATCCGGCAGCACCGTCTCCTGGCGCTCCAGGGCATCCTCGACGGTGATGCTCGGCGCTTCGGCCTCAATCTCCATAACGGCCGCCTTGACGGCGCGACGCGCGGTGTCGCGGCTCGTGGCGACGACGGCAAAGAGCGCTTGGCCTAGGAAGCTGATCTCGGTATCGGCGAAAAGCGGATCGTCGCCAAAGGCGGGCGACACGTCGTTCTTGCCGGGGATATCGGCGGCGGTCAGCACCGCTACGACACCGGGTACGGCGCGCACAGCGGACACATCGAGAGAGATCAGGCGCCCCCGCGCCTTCGGCGACTGGCCGATGGCCACATGCAGCGTGCCTTCGGGCTCACGGATGTCGTCGATGTACTGCGCAACGCCCTGTACGTGCTTCGGGCCGGAATCGTGCGGCAGGGGTTTGCGAATGTGGCGGAGCACCTCCACAGCCCCATCCTCCCCTTGAGGGGGAGGGTCGGAGCGCGTCAGCGCTCCGGGGTGGGGTGGTGGCGCGACATCGGCAGATGTGGAGTTTCCCACCCCCTCCCGCGCCTGCGGCGCGACCTCCCCCCTCGAGGGGGAGGTGGAATCGGCGCCGAGTTTTGGACGCTCGTTCATCGCCCTACTCCGCCGCTTGGAGCGC
>JAJFBI010000032.1 GCA_020697385.1 Microvirga sp.
CGAGCCTACCGCCGGCGATGGGGTAATGCACTACATGACCCTGGGACCCGAGCCAGAGGCCAGTCTCGTCGCCGGCGAGTTCGGCCGGGGCGGTGCTACGCTCGAAGGTGGCCCGCCAGGCGACATAGCCACGATAGGCAGGTGGCGTCCTGTCGCCGAGCTGATGCCGGACCGTCGACCAGACGCCATCGGCGCCGACGATCACGTCGGCCGCGAGGGTTTCCCTTACGCCGCTGGCAGAGACCCAGTTGAGGGATGCCTGTGAGGAGCCGCTCTCCACAGCCTCCACGGTGCGCCCCATCACGAGACGGATCGACGGCTCCGAGCGGACGGCATCGAGAAGGATCGTCTGGAGGTCTGCCCGGTGCACGACCCAATAGGGGGCCTCGAACCGCTCCCGCATGAACGCCCCCAGGGCCACCTCGCCAATGCGCTTGCCGGTGCGGATCGTCCGCACCACCACACGCTCCGGCTCGGTCGTCACGCGGCGCAGCGCCGGTCCGAGCCCGAGCTTGATGAGGATGCGGCTGGCATTGGGCGAGAGCTGGAGGCCGGCTCCGACCTCGCTGAATCCGGTCCGGCGCTCGATCAGCGTCACTGCATGGCCCTGCCGGGCCAAAACCAGAGCCGCCGTCAAGCCGCCGATCCCGGCGCCGACGATCGCAATCGATAGGTGCTGCACTTAGCGCGATGCGGCGGAGGTCGCGAAATCGGGCTCCCAGACGCATTCAGCCGGGCGAGCCTCGTCAGCCTTCAGGGAGGGGTCGTACTTGAACAGGGTCGAGCAGTAGGAGCAGATCGTCTCGCTGTCATAGCCCATGTCGATGAAGATATGGGGGTGATCGAAGGGCGGCGTCGCTCCGATGCACATGAACTCCTTCGAGCCCACGTGAATGACGGGAACGCCCGGATCGTTGTGGAAGTGGGGAGTGCCTTTGTCAGCCATTGCCGTTGCTCTGAAGGGATGAAATTCGGCGCACCATAATGGCCGATCGGCCATGCGCCTAGAGCAAATTTCCAAGCGTTGCATCCCGCCGCGTGGGTGCTTAGGTTGCGCCCAGCTTCCCTTCATGCTCCAACCCCGGCCGGTCCGATGCGCTATTTCAACTCCAACGGCGTGAGCATCGCCTATATCGATGTGCCGCCCCATGAAGGGCAGGGCGATCCGATCCTGCTCATTCACGGCTTCGCCTCGAACCATGCGGTCAACTGGGTCAATACCCTCTGGGTGAAGACCTTGACGCGGGCCGGATACCGGGTCGTCGCCTTCGACAACCGGGGGCATGGGCAGAGCGAGAAGCTCTACGATCCCGAGGCCTACAATTCCTACCGCATGGCGGAGGATGGCCTTCGTCTGCTCGACCACCTCGGCATCGAGCGGGCCGATGTGATGGGCTATTCCATGGGCGCAAGGATCACCGCCCATATGGCGCTCACCGCGCCGGAGCGGATGCGCTCGATGCTTCTCGGCGGCTTGGGGATCCATCTCATCGAAGGCGTCGGACTGCCGCTCGGCATCGCCGATGCCATGGAGGTGCCCTCCCTGGACGACCTGACCGATCCCATGCAGCGCATGTTCCGGGCCTTTGCCCAGCAGACGGGAAGCGATCTCAAGGCCTTGGCCGCCTGCATCCGCGGGACCCGGCAGGTGCTGACGGAAGACGAGGTCGCCTCGATCACGCTGCCGACCCTGGTTTCGGTCGGCACCAAGGACGATGTGTCCGGCTCGGGACCGGCACTGGCGCGGCTGATCCCGAACGCGACCGCACTCGATATTCCGGGGCGCGATCACAACCTTGCTGTCGGCGACAAGGTGCACAAGCAGGGCGTGCTCGACTTCCTGGCGCAGCGCCCGTGAGGCGCTTAACCTTTGCTTTGAAGGGCTCCTCCCCATATCCCCTCGGGCAGGAGTAACGCATGACCCGACTCGATTCTGTGATCCGGCGGCTGACCGCCCAGCGCGACCTTCTGAACTGGGCGGCACAGGACATCGGCCCGGCGGGGCTTGTGATCGAACTCGGCCTCGGCAACGGCCGCACCTACGATCACCTGCGGACCAAGCTGCCCGGCCGCGAGATCTACGCCTTCGAGCGCTCGCCCGCTGCCCATCCGGACTGCTACCCGCCGGACGGCTACCTGATCGTCGGGGACATCTTCGAGACCCTGCCGGTCTTCATCGAGCGGTTCGGGCAGGGATCGGCGGCGCTGATCCACACGGACATCGGCACGGGGGATGAGGAGGCCAACCGCCAGCTTGCCCTGCGGCTGTCGCCCCTGCTCGATTCTCTGCTCCAGCCTGGAGGGCTTCTGATCGCCGACCGGGCATTCGAGATGCCATCCTGCACCGATATTTCTTCCCGGACGAATGTGCCGGAGGGCCGCTATTTCGTCTATCGCCGGAATCCCTGAACCTATCTTCCGGTGAAGGCCGGTTTGCGCTTCTGCAGGAAGGCGTCGCGCCCCTCCACGGAATCGGCGCTGTCGAAGCACTGATCGGCGAGAGCCACGGCATCCACATCCGGATGCACGACACCAACGGCATGATCGATAGCCGCTTTGGCGGCCCTGATCGTCAGGGGGGCGTTCTCCACGATGCTCTCTGCGAGCGCCTGCGTGACCTGTTCCAGCTCGCTGTCGGGAACGAGCCGCTGCACGACTCCGAGGCGATGCGCCTCCTGGGCGCCGATCCGACGCGCGGTGAAGAACAGGTCCTTCGCCGCGGGAGCGCCGACGGCAGCGGTCACAAGCTTCATGGCGCCGGGAGGATAGCCGACCCCGAGCCGCGCTGCCGGAATGCCGAATATGGCGCTCTCCGAGGCGACCCGCAGGTCGCAGGAGAGGGCAAGGCCGAAGCCGCCACCGAGGCAGAAGCCGCGGATCATGGCGATAACCGGCTTGGAACAATGGGCGACGGCCCAGAAGGCCGCTTCGTTGGCGGCCTCATAGAGCCGCCCGCCCTCGGCATTGGCCCGTACCGTCGCAAACTCCGCGATGTCGGCGCCTGAGGCGAAGGAGGCCTGGCCTGCGCCTCTCAGGACGATGACCCGGACCTCCGAGTCCCTGTCGAGAGCCTCCAGCAGCGCCGGGAAGGCCTTCCACATCTCCAGGTCCACGGCATTGTGCTTGGGAACGTTGTCGATGGCCAAGGTTGCGATGCCGCCCTTGAGGGATACGGCAAGCTTGGACGTCATGGGCGAAAAAGAGTAGGTCATGGCTCGTTCGGATCTGTGGTAAGGGCCTCGGCTTCTTATGTATGCTTGAGGCCATAGCGCATCGTGCGGAAGAGCGGATCCGGTTTTATGCACGATGCACCAGCATAGCCGGCAGGAGACTACCATGACACAGACCCGCCTGAAGCCGGGAGCCCCCGATTCCGTGGCCGGAAAGGTCGATCCGATCTGGGCCCGTCTGCGCTCCGAGGCCGAAGCCGTCGTCCAGGCCGAGCCGGCAATGGCCGGCTTCGTGCTGAGCGCCATCCTGCACCAGCCTAGCCTGGAGGCGGTGGTCATCCACCGGGTTGCCTCCCGTCTGGGTCATTCGGCTGTGCCGTCCGACATCATCGAGCAGATCTTCCTCGAGGCCGTGGAGAACGACCGCGCCATCGGGGCGGCCATGCGGGCCGACATCAGCGCCGTGCTCGACCGGGATCCCGTGGTTACCCGGGCCATCGAACCCGTGCTCTACTTCAAGGGCTTCCACGCCATCCAGACCCACCGGCTGGCTCACTGGCTGTGGAAACGGGGGCGGCAGGATTTTGCCCTCTACCTCCAGAGCCGCTCGTCCGAGGCGTTCCAGACCGACATTCACCCGGCGGCTCGGATCGGCCGCGGCATCTTCCTGGACCATGCCACCGGGCTCGTGGTGGGCGCTACCGCGGTGATCGAGGATAACGTGTCCATGCTCCAGGACGTAACGCTGGGCGGAACCGGCAAGGAGCGGGGAGACCGGCATCCCAAGATCCGCCAGGGCGTGCTCATCGGCGCCGGCGCCAAGATCCTCGGCAATATCGAGGTCGGCCCGTGCGCGAGAATTGCTGCAGGCTCTGTGGTGCTCAAGCCGGTGCCCCGTAATGCCACGGTAGCCGGCATTCCCGCCAAGGTCGTTGGCACGGCCGGCTGCGAGGAGCCGGCCCGGTCCATGGATCATTGCTTTTCTTCCGCCGACGGAATCTGAGGACGGGATCCATTCGGGACCTAACGCCGCTTGCCCGCGTTTGCCGGGCATGGCAAGTGCAGCAAACGTGACAGCAAGAAAGGACCTGTAGTGGATAAAACCGAGATGGCTAAAGTCGAGCGCTACCTGCGCCAGACCTTTGCGAACCACTCGATCCGCGTCGTCGGGAGACCGAAGAAGACCGACTCGGCGGAAGTTTACATCGGTGAGGAATTCGTCGGCGTTCTCTTCGTGGACGACGAGGATGGGGACCGCTCCTTCAACTTCACCATGGCGATCCTCGACACGGATCTCGAGGATTAGGCGCTTTTTCGCAGCAGACCTCCCCCCGAGGCTCTGCTGCTTTTCCGTTCTGGACCATCAATGCCGATCTACAGCCTCGACGACACCGCTCCGATCCTTCCTGAACCCGGCCGCTTCTGGATTGCTCCGGACGCCCATGTGATCGGCCGGGTCAGGCTGGGGCAGGATGTGGGAATCTGGTTCGGCGCCGTGCTGCGGGGCGACAACGAACTCATCGACATCGGCGAGGCTACGAACATTCAGGAAGGCGCGCTGCTGCACACGGATATGGGTGCGCCGCTGAACGTCGGGGCAGGGTGCACCATCGGGCACAAGGCCATCCTCCATGGCTGCACCATCGGCGAGAACTCCTTGATCGGCATGGGCGCCACAGTGCTCAACCACGCGCGCATCGGGGCCAATTGCCTTGTGGGGGCCAACGCGCTCGTCACGGAAGGCAAGGAGTTTCCCGACAACTCCCTGATCGTGGGCGCACCGGCCAAGGCGATCCGGGTGCTCGACGCAGAGGCCATCGAGCGGCTTCGCTGGTCCGCCAGGCATTATGTGGAGAACTGGCAGCGCTTCGCCCAAAAAATGAGGCGGATCGACTGATCCGCCTTAAGTCTTCTGACATCGATGGTGGAAAACGAACAGGCCGGTGCCTCCAGGGCACCGGCTTTTGAATTCTTAGCGGTTCGCCGTGGTGGTCGGCGACGAGACGATGCCGCCCAGCGAAACCCAACCGACATTGTCCTGGCTCTCGCGCTTGATGTAGACATAGCCGGTGCGGTGCCAGGGGAGGACCGAGGAGGTCTTGTTGTCGAGGACGAAGTCACCCCGGTTGGTGCGAACCATCAGCACCGCGTGACCTTCCCCGAGTTCGTCGATCACCACCGTCATGCGCATGGCGCGGCGGGGCAGACCAGCCTCTACGAGAAGGCGGCGCTTCAGAAGTTGGAAGTCCTCGCAGTCGCCCTTGCCGTCGTCCGGAAAGCCCCAGGTGTCCACGACGCCAAAGTGATCCGCGTCCGTCACGGCCTTGATGCTCGAGTTCACACGCTGGTTGATCGACACGATGGTCTTCCACGCCTGTGGCGTCAGGTCGATCTTGTCGGCTTCCGTCGCATCGACGGTGCATTCGGAGCGAAACTTCTCGCAGAACTGGGACCAGCCGAGGAGCGGCTTGGCCGTGCCAACGCTGGTGATCGGAGCGCTGTTGACGGGCAGGGACGCCAGGGTCTGAGCCTGAGCGGCAACACCGGAAAAGAGGAGGGAGAATCCAAGGATAACTGTTTTAATGAACTTGCCGGATGATGCCGACTTCTCATTTGCGCCACAGAAAAGGCCGTTCTTGAAATAATCCTGCCGCATGCCCCACCAGCCGGTTAACGTTCTTTTAACCAAACTGACATGGTTACATTTGAGGCTCAAGCGGAAAGTAAAAGGTGAGTTAACGCGTCGCGCTTCGACCGGTTCCGTCATGGTTAACAAAAAATGTTAACGGCGACAGAAAAGAAGCAGCCAGCTTCCTCTCGGTCAAACGTGCCCGTTGCTAAGTTGTTGGTTTTTCTCGACTGTGTGGCCGAATAAAGGTTAGGTCGCACCAGCCTTCCATGTCGCAGCCGCCGGGATACCTTCGGCAGCCATCTCATACCAAAGCATTGCATGCACCCGCACCCGCCCCGCGCCCGTGAGCCGATCCTCAACCTTCCCGCCGTCATCACCCTTTGCCTGATGGCGCTGATCGGAATTCATGCCGCTCGGCTGCTCCTCTCGGACGAATCGGATTTCATGTTGATCATCGACTGGTCGGTGATTCCAGTCCGCTGGTCCGTTGCCTTCGGGGGCGTTCAGGTCGACGAAGTCATGAGGGTTCTACGCGAGGGCGTGCCGGAAGACTCGATCACACCACTGATGGCCTTGGCGCAGTATGTTCTCGACGGCCGTGAGGGCAAACCCTGGACGGCTTTGTCCTACGCCTTTCTGCATGGGTCCTGGGCCCATGTGCTGATCAACGGCGTCTGGCTCGCGGCGTTCGGGACGCCCATCGTCAGACGCTGCGGCGCCGGGCGGTTCTTCATCCTGTCGGCGGTCTCGGCCATTGCCGGAGCAATTCTGTATACCGTCATGAACCCGTTGCAGGTCCTGCCGATGATCGGCGCCTCCGGGGCCGTATCGGGGCTCATGGCGGCGGCCTCCTGGTTCATGTTCGCTCCGGCCTCGTGGCACTGGGAGGGGCGCTTGGCGCAGCCCCATGAGCGGCCTCGTGAAACCCTGGGGCATATGCTTCGCAACCGGCAGGTTCTGATCTTCCTCGGGATCTGGTTCGCGGCGAATTACGTGTTCGCTGTCGTCGAGCCTTTGGGGATGACGGATGCGAGCATCGCCTGGGAGGCCCACCTCGGCGGCTTTCTCGCAGGCCTCGCCCTTTTCCCTTTGATTGACCCGCTTCCAGCGCGAGCCAAGCGCATCTCGGCTTGAAACTGATGCCGTTTGCGCGGATCATCCAACAGCTGACGTAGGGTTTCGCCCAAAGTCACGGGCAGAAGCTCAACATCGGCCTGCGGATGCGAGGGCTGACGGTCCTTCGCCGTTCGCGCAACGGGAGGGAATCAATGATCGTCAATCATATTCTTTCGCTCAAGGGTCGCGACGTTGCGACCATCGAACCGACCCGGGCTTTGAGCGAAGCGGCCAAGGTTCTCGCCGAGCGCAGGATAGGTGCCCTTCTCATCGTCGATGGTCAAAGGCCCGTGGCAGGCATCATTTCCGAACGGGACATCGTGAGGGCGGTCGCCACCCATGGCGCCAAGGCCCTGGAGGAACCCATCTCCCGCTTCATGACGGAGAAGGTGTTGACCTGCACGGGAGAGACCTCCGTCACCCACGTGATGGGATTGATGACCCAACAGAAGTTCCGGCACGTCCCGGTCGTGGAGGGAGGACGCCTCGTTGGGATCGTGTCCATCGGAGACGTGGTGAAGGAGCGCCTCGAAGAGGTCGAGGCCGAGGCCGAGGCGATTAAGGAATATATCGCGACCGCTTAAGTCATCGCGGCTGCGATTCCTGCAGCAGTTCGAGGATATCGGGCAGGGCGCGCTCCGTGGCCTGCCGACCCAGGGTGATGCATTCCTGGGCCCTGTGGAATTCGAACAGCCCCATCTTGGCGAGTTTCGGCGCAACCATGATGTCCGGCGGGTCGCCGGCAAGCCGCGAGCGGGCGATGCGGTCCTGGGTGATGTTGAAGGCATCCACCATCACGGTGGCCATCCCCGGAGCGTTAGGCTTGCTCTGCTTCTCGGCCCTGGTGCCGGGAAAGATGCCCCAGCGCCGCGGGGCTTCCTCGATCACCTCTTCGATCTCCTTCTCGTCGCTCGTTCCGGCATCGTAGGACTGGATGACCGTGCCGCGCACGCGCACCTCGCCGTTGAGGTTCACGCAGATGACGATGTCGGCCCCCAGGGCGCGGGCGGCGGTGATCGGGATCGGGTTGACCAGGGCGCCGTCCATGAGCCAGCGCCCGCCGATCAGGACCGGGTCGAACACGCCGGGCAGCGCATAGGAGGCCCGCATGGCCTGGACGAGGGGGCCGCGCGTCAGCCAGATCTCGTGGCCGCTCACCAGTTCGGTCGCAATGGTGCAGAACTTGACCGGTAGCGTTTCGACACGGCGATCCGTCAGGTCCCGGTCGAGGAGGCTCTGCAGGCGGCCGCCCGCGATGAGACCAGCACCGCTGAAATGGAAGTCGAGGAGACCCATGACGCGCCGCTTGGTCAGGGAGAGGGCGAAGGCCTCCAACTCGTCGAGCTTGCTCGCCGCATAGCAGCCGCCGACGACGGCGCCGATCGAGCACCCCGCGATCACGTCCGGGATGATGCCGGCTTCCTCGAGAACCCGGAGGACGCCGATATGGGACCAGCCCCGGGCCGCGCCTCCGCCGAGCGCCAAGCCGATTCGGGGCCTGGCCCGAAGATCGCGCTCGGCAGGTGCCTTGATCTCCGACACTCCTCCACCACCCCCCGAACCGGCGCTGCGCCGGGCAATCCCGTCCCACAACATTGATCGACTCCAAGGCATCTTGTCCATTGTGCGGGTTTCTCATGAAACCCGCGTGAACATGCCCTCGAGTTTGAAATAGGACTGGTTCAGGAAAACTGAACAGTGGAGCGCTGAAGAGCCCTCTGCGACATGATGATGATGACGAAGGTGAAGACGATCAGCAGGCCCAGCATGGCGCGCAGGCCGAGAATTTCTCCACCGAAGCCGATCAGCGGCGGACCCATCAGCAATCCGCCGTAGCCCAGCGTCGCCACCATGGCGACGCCCATGCTGGGCGGAATGCCCTTCATCTGGCCGGCCGTGCTGAACAGGACCGGCACCGTGTTGGCCAACCCGATGCCCACCAGGGCAAAGCCGATGGAGGCGGGCAGGGGCGAGGGGACGGTCATCGCCAGGGCAAGCCCGAGGGCCGAGAGCAGGCCGCCGACCTGCAGGGTCCGAGCGCGCCCGAGATGCCGTACCGCGTAATCGCCCATGAAGCGGCAGATCGTCATGGTGAGCGAGAAGGCTGCAAAGCCTGAAACGGCGGTTTCCAGACTCGCGCCGGCCACCGTCTGAAGATAAATCGCCGACCAATCGATGACGGCGCCCTCGACGATGAAGCAGAACATGGCGAGAATCGCGAGGAGAACGACCGGGCCGCGCGGCCAGGCGAAGCCGTGGCCTTCTGAGGCTCTCTCCGTCTCCCCCATGGTCCAGAACCCTGTCACGAGGAAGAGCAGACTCATCCCCGAGCAGGAGATCAGCAGCGTCGGGACGATCCCGATGTCGAGCGAGATGAGAAGGCCGGACAAAGCGGCTCCCACCAACCCGCCGAGGCTGAAGAAGGCATGAAAGGACGACATGATCGCCGAGCCCCAGGCCTTTTCCACCACGGTGGCATTGGTGTTCATGGCGATGTCCATGGTGCCGTTGCAGGCTCCGGCCACGAGGGCCGCGGCGACGAACAACGGCAGGCTGGGTGCGAGACCCGGCAGGAGCAAGGCGGCCGCGAAGGAGAAAGCCGCGATCAGGGTCATGGTCCGGCTGCCGGCCACGGTCACCGCCCAGCCGATCACCGGCATCAGGGCCACGGCCCCGAGCGAGAAGGCCAGAAGCCCAAGGCTGAGCTCCCCGTCGGAGAGGCTGAGCGACACCTTGAACCGGGGGAGCTGCGCCGCCCAGGTGCCGATGCCGAAGCCATTGCCGAAGAAAATGGCGCTGGCCGCTACCCGCGCGAGGAGGAGGTCACGTCGTGTCATGCGGCGTACCTATCGTGGATGCCGGAAACGTGCACTCGTTTCCTGGCGGAGGGCAGTCCTGCGTTTCGGGAGGGCTGCCGCTCTCAGTCGACGATCAGGTGCGGCTTGCCGTTGGAGAGTTCGACCTTGCGGTAGAAACAGGAGCGGCGCCCCGTATGGCAGCACCCGCCATCGCCCGCGACCTTCACCTTCAGCAGGAGGGCGTCCTGGTCACAATCGACCCGGATTTCCAGAACTGTCTGGATCTGCCCGCTGGTCGCGCCCTTGTGCCAGAGTTCGCCACGGGAGCGGGACCAGTACCAAGCTTCACCGGTTTCAAGGGTTTTCCTCAAGGCCTCCGGGTTCATGTGCGCCACCATGAGAATCTCGCCCGTCGCGGCATCTGTGGTGATGCAGGTGACCAGCCCGTCTGCTCCGAAGCGGGGAGACAAGGCGCTGCCCTCCTCAAGCTCGGCCTTGGAACCAGGGACGGGAAACGGATTGGATGCGATCATGCGAGGGCCTCAGCCCCGGCCGTTGCGCACCAGGGTGAGGAAGCGCACCTGTTCGGCAGGGTCTTCCTTGAAGACACCAGTAAACTGGGTCGTCAAGGTCAGAGCACCGGCCTTCTGGATACCGCGCATGGACATGCACATGTGCTCGGCCTCGATCATCACCGCCACGCCGCGCGGGGCTAACGCCTTGACCATGGCCGAGGCGATCTGGGCCGTCATGGTCTCCTGCGTCTGCAACCGGCGCGCATAGGCGTCCACGAGGCGGGCGAGCTTGGACAGGCCGACCACGCCCTTGGTGGGATAATAGGCCACATGCGCCACGCCGAAGAACGGCACCATGTGGTGTTCGCAATGGGAATAGAAGGGGATGTCGCGCACGAGCACGATGTCGTCGTAACCTTCGACCTCGCTGAACACCTTGTCGAGGATTTCGGAAGGATCCTCCGCATAGCCCGAATAGAGTTCCCGGAAGGCTTTGGCCACACGCTTGGGCGTATCCTGTAGCCCCTCTCGGGTCGGGTCGTCTCCGGCCCAGCGGAGTAGGGTGCGGACGGCCGCTTCGGCCTCTTCCCGGGTCGGCGTCGCAACAGGCTTGTCGGCAACCGGATTCAGACGCACGGACAAGGACTTGATGGCATCACTCACGCAGGGCCCCTTTTCGTCACTCTTTGCTCAGGAAGCGACACGGCTCCCTGAGGAATTTTTCAGCTTTTTCTTCACACGCGACCGGTCAGAGGTTCGTGCCCGACTTAAGCTTCTATAATATGGGTTCTATAACCACTTTGTGTATTAGATACCTCTGCCGAGTTAAAGGGTATATTCCCAACCGTAATGTCACAGGCTTTTATGCTCAACGAGATTTATAGCCGGCGTATTCTCGAACTCGCGGCCGATATTCCTCATCTCGGGCGGTTGCCGGACGCCGATGCGTCGGCGACGGCCCGGTCCAAGCTTTGCGGGTCGACGGTGACGATCGACCTGAAGCTTGACGGCAATATGGTGACGGCCTTCGCCCATGACGTGAAGGCCTGCGCCCTGGGTCAGGCCGCCTCGTCGATCATGGGGCGGCATGTCATCGGCTCGACGGTCGAGGAACTCCGTGACCTGCGCGAGACGGCAACGCAACTCCTCAAGGCGGGCGGCGCGGCGCCTCAGGGCAAGTGGAAGGACCTGAAGGTTCTTGAGCCCCTGCGGGACTACAAGGCCCGCCATGCCTCTATCTTGCTCACCTTCGATGCCGTTGTGGAGGCGATCAATCAGATCGAGGCGCGACGGGTTGCGGGCACGGGATAGATGCCGAGCCCCGTCCAGAAAGCCGCTCACTGGGCCATTCGCGGCTACCAGCTGAGTCTGTCCGGGCTCATCGGCCGCCAGTGCCGCCATCTGCCATCCTGTTCCGAATACACCGACGAGGCAATCCAGCGGCACGGGTTCTGGCCAGGCGGCTGGATGGGTTTCTCGCGGATCTGCCGCTGCGGGCCTTTCGGCACTTCAGGTATCGATCTGGTGCCTGAAACATTGCCCGAGACTGCCTCCTGGTATAAGCCCTGGGCTTATGGTCGCTGGCGGGGCGTCAATTCTCCCCCGATCACCTGCGAGGCAGTCGAACCTGACGGCGGCTGACTTCGCCCTCATCCAGCTAACCGTCGGCCCCCGCTTACCTGCTCCGTTGGCAGGAGTGAGCCAGGAGATATTTTGACATGATTACCCTGACATTTCCCGACGGCGCCCAGCGCCAGTTTGAACCCGGCATCACCGGCCGCGAGATCGTGGAAGGCATCGCCAAGTCGCTTGCCAAGCGCACTGTCGCCATGGCGCTCGACGGCACAGTCGCCGATCTCGCCGATCCGATCACCCAGGATGCCAAGATCGAATTCCTCAACCGCGAAGACCCACGCGCCCTGGAACTGATCCGGCACGATGCCGCGCACGTGCTCGCGGAAGCCGTGCAGGAGTTGTTTCCGGGAACGCAGGTGACCATCGGTCCCGTGATCGAAAACGGCTTCTATTACGACTTTGCCCGCAACGAGCCGTTCACCCCCGAGGACTTCCCGGTCATCGAGGCTAAGATGCGTGAGATCATCGCGCGCGATAAGCCCTTCACCAAGGAAGTGTGGAGCCGCGACAAGGCCAAGCAGGTCTTCGCCGAGAAGGGCGAGACCTACAAGGTCGAACTCGTCGATGCGATTCCGGCAGGCCAGGATCTCAAGATCTACTTCCAGGGCGACTGGTTCGATCTCTGCCGCGGCCCGCACATGAGCTCCACGGGCAGGATCGGCAACGCCTTCAAGCTTA